>JBIJCV010000332.1:0-2732 GCA_044344525.1 Gammaproteobacteria bacterium
ACTCACTGCAATGTTGGGGCGCGCGCCATCACCCTCGCAGCCGGACAGCAGCAACGCAGCCAGCAGCAATGCGCAGCGGATCACGCTAAGGAATCAACCCGTCATCGCGCAGACGTTCAGCGATGCGCGGCGTGATCATGGCCAGCGCCATGCCACGCGATTCGAGATTCTTCGCCTGCGTATCCAGACGATAGACCTTGGTCGCCGTGCGCGTTTCATAGACATCCGTATTCAGCTCAACGCGACCACTCACCGAAAAAACCGACGGTGCGGTCTCGAACTCGCCGTAAACCACAGGTATGCCATACACGCCGTAGTAAGAGTCATAGCCATACGCGACCGGCTTGTAGTAACCACCACCACGCGCGTCTGCCGAACCGCCCTCTTTGGTGCCGGCCTTTACGGCAATCAGCCGCGTGGCAATCACGCCATCAGCACCGATTGATGCGACGATTTTCTCGACTGTCTCCCGGTTGATTACTGCATCAACTGCCATGACCTCACAACTGGTCGTGGCTGTGACAGTCGTGCTGCGCAGCTGTCCGGCAAGCGCGCGCTCAAAAGCACAGCGCACATTGCGATCCGGACTGAGGCCCATCACCAGCACATGCGTGAACGCTGCATGGTGGGGCGTGCCTTCCGGCCAGATCGCATTCAGCTTGACGGTTGAAGTACAGGCGGCAAGGCTGCCCGCAATCGCCAGTACCAGGCCGAGGGCAAAAACCCTGCTTTGCGATGCGCGCAGATGACGGATGGCGATACGGTACACGGCTGACTCCAGAGGACAAATGCGGCTGCAGATGCCATGCAGAATACGCGGGGAACGGGGCCGTTGACCACCGTCCGGACTTCAGATGAAAGAGTGAAGCGCGCAAGTCGTCTGATCTGTTGGTGCCGGGGAGAGGAGTTGAACCTCCGACCCCCGCATTACGAATGCGGTGCTCTACCAACTGAGCTACCCCGGCGCCGGCGCGCAGTATAGGGAAACACTCGATGGCCAGCAATCAACGCCAGCCCGCAGGGCTCGGGGTCCGGCTGTCTATTTCTGCGGGCGGAGCCGGATGATCAGCTCGACGCTCTCGGCGCGCATGCCGGGCGGCAGGACCGGCAGCTTGTGCAACTCCACCTGGCTGGAATCAATATCCATCAGCTCACCGGTATCCTCGTTGAGGAAGTGGTGATGCATAACCGTCGTGGAGTCGTAAACGATACGCGTGGGATCCAGCGAAATGGCCCGCAGGATGCCCTTGCCGGACAGCAGGTTCAGCGTGTTGTAGACCGTTGCCTTGGAGACCCGGCTGCCATTGCTGCGCAGGGCCTGCAGGATCTGGTCGGCAGACATGTGACAGGGTTCAGCGAGTAACAGCATGCCCACCTCGATGCGTTGCGCAGTCGGCGTCACGCCATGTGCACGCAAGGTGGCTTCAATGCGGGTATGCAGGCTCACAGCAGTTCCGGTCACAACATCCTTGAAGGGCTAGAGTCTAGCCACCACCTGCCCCGCTGTAAACCAAACCGGCACTTTGCCGCACGAATCCCGTCACTTTCGGCTGATTGGCGCGTGTTCTGCCAGCGAATGCTGCGCTAGCGTATCGCCCCGGAACTTATGCAAAACCAGACAGGACTCAGCTTGCTCGAACTACTGCTCGTCAGTCTGCTGGCGGGCGTGCTCATGACACTCGCTGTGCCGGCATTCAGCAATCTGCTGCTGGAAGCGGACATGGCCGCGCAGGTCAATCGCTTTGTGCATGGCATGCACGTCGCACGGCAGGAAGCAGAAAAATACGGCACCGATGTTGTGCTGTGCAGAAGCACAAACGGGAGAGAGTGCAACCACTCGCAACCCTGGCAGTCGGGCTTCATCGTTTTCGTCAACCGCGACCGCGACGATCCAGCCCAGGTGGATGCCGGCGAAACCCTGTTGCAGGCGGCGCCCGGCTACTCGGGGGCTGTGATCACGGCCAATCGCAGCGCTTTCGTTTTCCGCCCCTTTGGCAAACGATCGGTGAATGGAACCCTGACATTCTGCGACCGTCGCGGGCCCGACGCAGCAAGAAGCGTGATCGTGAGCTATACGGGGCGGCCTCGCGCGACAGCGGCCAGCATTAACAGCAATCAGCTTAGATGTCCGGCGTAACAAACTGAATGAAATTGATTTTCCCCGGTCATCCTGATTATGTTGCCGGTTATCGGCGGCGTTTCCCCTGCGCTACAGATGCGGGCACGATAGCGGCCTACGACACCCCCCCTGTCGGCGGTCGCTGTGCACAGAAAAAAAGAAGGCTTCAGCCTCATCGAACTCATGGTCATCGTCTCGGTTCTGGCTCTGCTGCTGGGACTGGGCATCCCTGCATTCAATGACATGGTGCGCAACAGCCGCATGAGTACCGCGGTAAACGACCTCGTGACCAGCCTGCACGCGGCCCGCGGCGAGGCGATCACCCGACGGGCGACGGTCATACTGTGTCCGGCAACTGCGGCGGGTACCGACTGCGCAGCAGATGGCAACCTCAGCGCCGGCTGGCTGGTTTTCGTGGACAGCAATGGCGATGGCTCGCTCGATGCCGCAGAGCCTGTGGTGCAGCGACACGGCGCCATCGATTCCGGGCCAGCACTCGACCTGAGTGTTTCCCCGGTCAGCCGCGCCGGCCGGATCGCTTTTTCCAATGCGGGGACACTGCGAGTCGCAGAATCAACCACCGATATCCAGTTTTGTGATGTCCGCGGCGATC
>JBIJCV010000334.1:0-2725 GCA_044344525.1 Gammaproteobacteria bacterium
GCGGCCGGGCCGCGGCCGCAGGATATCGAACTGCCTGATTCGGGCCTGCCGCTCAAGGAGTACCTCGAGCAGATCGAGGTTGCGCTGATACGCCGGGCGCTGCATGAAGCCAATGGCGTCATCGCGCACGCGGCCCAGAAACTCCAGGTCCGGCGCACCACGCTGGCCGAGAAGATGAAGCGCTACAACCTCTGATCGCAGCGCTTCGCTTCGGGCGCGCTCAGGCTCAGGCGGCCTCGATCTTCTCGTAGCAGGTGTAACGGTCCCGCCCGCTGCGCTTGGAGTGATAAAGCGCCGAGTCGGCAGCCGCCAGCAGGGCCTGCGCACTGTCAAACGGGTTCTGTGCATCGCAGGTCGCGATACCCAGCGACAGCGTTATACCCACCTGCTTGCCCTCGCCAATGGTGGCCTTGCGGACTCTCGCCGACTCACAGATGCGTGTACCGACACGATCTGCCTGTACAGCATCCACACCGGGCAGGAGCAGCACAAACTCGTCACCACCGTAGCGGGATACCGTATCGGTATCGCGCAGGGCTTCCAGCAGCAGGTCAGCTACCGTTTTCAGGATGGTGTCGCCGGCCTGATGCCCATAGCCGTCATTGACCTGCTTGAACAGGTCAAGGTCGATGAATATCAGCGACAGTGGCCAGTTGTGCTTTTTGGATGTTGCGAACTCCTGCTCGAGTTTGGTCTCGAAGAAGCGCCGGTTATAGGCGCTCGTCAGGACGTCACGGGTAGTTTCGGTCTTGAGCTTTGTGTGTTCCTTCTCCAGCGCGTTCTTTTCCTGCTGGCTTGCTTCATGGCTGTGAATCTGATGAAGATTCCGGACCATCAGGATTTCCTGCGCCGCATCCGTGATGTCCTGCAGCTGGGCGCTGTCGAACAGTTCCATCTGGAACAGTTCCTCGGCCACCGGCAGTTGCTCGCGGACCGCATCGAACAGCTCACCAAGCCGATTCGGCTGGATGCCGAGATAGCGGTGGGCCTGCTGACCAACGCGGCGCAGCGCAACCTCATTGTGTGACCCGAGCCAGACATCGCTGAGTTCACCGGACATGGCGACTGCACGCACAAAAGCTTTTTCGTCGCCGTCAACGCCGGCAGCGCTTGGATCATGGCTGTGCTGGACGGCACGTACCAGACTCTCCGGCATGTTCCAGATACGCAACAGGGCCGCGCCTATGGAGCGATGGTCAGTGCCGATGCAGTTCTGCTCATGCTGGCAGATACGGCTGTGCTCGATCTTGAACGGTGCAATGCCTTCGTAGACCTCCGGCCAGATCTTGTCGATAACCAGCATGCCCAGATCCTGCAGCAGTGCAGCCAGGAATATTTCCTCCGCATCCCGGCGACCGGTCTCGCTGGCCAGCAGTTTTCCCCAGGCCGAGGCCAGCACCGTACGACGCCAGTAGGCATTGAAGTCAAAGCCCTGCGTGGTGTTTCTCTTGAGTGTTGCAACGAGCGTAAAGCTCAGCGCCAGTGTCAGGGTCGCATTGAGTCCGAGCACGATCAGAGCCTGGCGGAGATTGGTGCTCTGCCGGCGGCGTGAATACATCGCTGAATTCGCGATGCGCATCACCTTGGCGGCGATGGCAGGATCCGCACTGACCGCATCGGCCACCTTGCCGAGGTCAATATCCGGGTTCTGGGCCAGTTGCAGCACCTTCATTGCCACTGCTGGCGGTGTCGGAAAGCTGGTGCAGGTGCGCAGCCGCTGCAGTATGTGTTCAGGAACCTGGCTCATCGTCGTAACTCCCACGTAGGTGTTCTTGTCTGCTGTTGCAAATGCTGGTGTTGCGCATCAACCGGGGCGCTGTTTCGTCAGTGCAGCTCTTCAGCTGCCGGAGTGCCCGCCGGCTGGCCATAGAGTGTCTGGATCAGGTGCGCTTCGCCTTGACTCAGTTCGCAGGTATCGATCAGCTGCCGGGTTGTCGCACCGTGTTTCGACAGGGCGATGGCCTGGCGCAGGCTGGTCTTGGCGCTGCTGCTCACGGTGTTTTCCTGGCGAATGACCCGCTGTTCCACGCGCTGGCGCAGCAGGCTTGCTTCGCTGGTCGTGTCTGCCAGCAGGATCTCGATGGTCTGCAGGCGATCCTGGGAGTCATCCCAGCGTGCTTCCAGTGCTTTCATCCGGCGCTTCAGCCGGATGACCGAGAGTCCCAGTGCAGAGACTGTGGCCAGTGCCAGCAGTCCGCCGGCAAGCAGCGCGACGGGATGTAGCGTCGCAATATCGCCCTGGAAAAAGTCGTTCAGCAGGCTGGTGTCGATGCTGCCCAGGTCGAAGCCGTTAAGATTCAATGTGTCCAGAATAGCCATGGTGTGATTTTCCTCAGGCAAGTTCGTCGATGATGTGATCGCGTCCGTCGGAGCTCTTCTCCGGCGGCGGCTGGTTTTTGCGGTGTTTCTGCTGATCCGGCTCGGGCCTGCGGCGTTTGTCAGCAACGTGCTCGATCTGGCGGGGTGGCAGGCCAGCGCCGATACGGTCTACGGAGTTCATGTGGCCGCTCCCGCAACAGGTTCGGCAATGCCGCTGGGCATCGGGTCGTTCTCGGCAGGTGGTTTGCCGAGAATGACGATGGTGACGCGGCGGTTGTGATTGCGGCCCTCTTCAGTGGCGTTGTCCGACAGGGGCTGGTTTTCCCCCAGGCCGGCCACCACCATCCGGCTGGAGACGATGCCGTGGGTTTCGAACAATCGCACGATGCGTGCCGCGCGTGCTGCC
>JBIJCV010000333.1:0-2725 GCA_044344525.1 Gammaproteobacteria bacterium
ACGCAATGTATGTATTTCACAAACCTGTGCACGACTTTGTGGGTCAGCCACTTGTAGCCGCCCTGCAACTGAAGGTATCGCAGTCAGTGTTGTGGAGTACGGCCTACATCATCATCGTCACGGCCGGAACATTTGCCGTAGCCTTGTTTTCATGGCACGTACTGGAAAAGCATTTCCTGCAACTGAAGCGCTTTTTTGTACCAACCGCCTGACCACGCACCAGACCAAGTACGTTGGTGGTTTCTCCGCCTGAGGACAGGAAGATATGCCAGCCAGACTGAAAATAAAGGTCATTCCTGGCGCCTCGAGAATTGCCATTTCCGGATGGCTTGAGGACACACTGAAGATACATGTCAGCGCAGCACCAGAGCGCGGCAAGGCCAACAAGGCTGTAGTGGCATTGCTCTGCAAAACCCTGGGCCTGCAGCGGAATTCAGTCAGGGTTGTGCAAGGCCTGACGTCGCAAACGAAGGTGGTCGAGATCGATGGACTATCATTACCCGAGATTCACAGGAAATTGCCATGAACGCCCTGCCGCCTTGCCCGAAATGCCGCTCTGAATACACCTATGAAGATGGTGCCCTGTATGTCTGCCCCGAATGCGCACACGAATGGGCGAAAGACATGGTTGCGGAAGGTGCGGAGCAACAGCGCGTGGTGCACGATGCGCACGGCAATGTGCTCAATGACGGCGATACTGTCACCGTGATCAAGGACCTGAAGGTCAAGGGCTCTTCATCGGTGGTCAAAGTCGGGACGAAAGTGAAGAACATCCGCCTGGTCGACGGCGATCATGACATCGACTGCAAGATTGATGGCATTGGCGCCATGCAGTTGAAATCAGGCTTTGTGAAGAAGGCCTGAATCAAGCGGTCACGAGGGTGGCGTCGACCTCATCCTTCTGTATTTCGAACATCCGGGCATACCAGCCACCCTTCGCGAGCAGCTGCTCATGCGTACCCTGCTCGGCGATCCGGCCTTCCAGCATGACGAGGATCTGGTCGCTGTCCATGATGGTGGACAGGCGATGGGCGATGGTCAGCGTCGTGCGCCCCTGTGACAGACGGCGCAGCGCCTGCATCACACCACGCTCGGTCTCGACATCAAGGCTAGACGTGGCTTCGTCGAGCAACACAATCGGAGCGTTCTTGAGTATCGCCCGCGCAATCGCCACGCGCTGTCGCTGCCCGCCCGAGAGTTTGCTGCCGCGCTCGCCGCAGGGCGTGTCGTAGCCTTCCGGCAAAGTCGCGATCCAGTCGGCAAGACCCGCATCGCGCGCCGCAGCCTCGATCTGTGCATCCGTGGCATCGTGACAACCCATGCGAATGTTGTCGCGGATGGTTTCGTTGAAGATGAAGGCGCGCTGTGACACCACGGCAAACCAGTTCTGCAGATCAGCCAGCGGGAAGTCCGTCAGCAGACGATTTCCGATCATGATCTGGCCGGATTGGGGATCCCATTGCCGCAGCAGCAGGTTCACGACCGTGGACTTGCCGGTACCGCTAGGCCCCACCAGCGCGACACGCTTGCCCTTCGGCACATCGAGCGTGAAGCCGTCGAAAACCTTCTTCTGGCGGCTCCAGCTGACATCATCGGCATCGTACTCGAAGTGCACGTTGCGGAAATGCAGCGAAGGCTCGACCTGACCGGTGACGGCTGATTTGGCCGTTTCCTGCACGGCCGGCGACTGGTCCATCATCGCAAACAAACGGCGCGCAGCAATCAGCGACACGCGGAAGTCCGTGTAGTTGTTGGCCATGCCGACCGAGGTATAAAACCCGACGATGGATACGGCAATGACAGCAGGCAGATCGATCAGGGTGGAAATCTCGCCGGCGAGCGCCAGTTCCACGCTGCACCAGGCAGCGGCCAGAATACCGATCGTGATGAATACTTCAGCAAGCGCGCGCTGCGTGGCATCGGCACCATAGAGCTTGTCCTGCCCATCCTGCATCGTCTTGCCGATTTCCCACAGTTGCCTGGCACGCCGCTTTTCGTAACCAAAGGCAACCGTATCGCGCACCCCCTGGATGCTGTCTGCGACGAAGGCATTCACGCCACCCAGCTGTTCGCGATACTCCACACCATCGCCACCGAGACGGGCAACCAGCCAGGGCAGCCCGAAGGTCGTGGCCAGATAAAACGGTGTGAGAACCCAGAACAACGTCGGATGCACGGTGTAACACCAGGCCAGCAGGATGACTGGTACGAAGATCGCGGCAATCGCAGGTGCAATCGTGTGCGCATAAAAGGGCTCGATGCGCTCGCAGTCACTCATGACCCGGCTCACGGCATCACCTGACTGCAGCTTGGCAGTACGGGCCGGGGCGAGCGGCAGCATGGCGTAGTAAAAGCGGTTTCTGAACTCGGCCAGGATCCGGAATGCCACATAGTGCCCGGCATAGTTCTCGAGATAGGAGACCAGGCCGACCAGGGTACCGACGGCGGCAATCCACTTCACCTGATGCCACAGGACGTCCCAGTTGACGACGCCCGGTTGTGCCGACTCAATATAGATACCGACGCTCGCCGCCGCGATACCAAGCACCGCCGCCTGCGCCACGATCTTGATCACGCGGGCCACCAGCGAGCTGATCATGGTGACATTGAACGGCGTCATGTAGGTCAGCAGACGCCGGATGATCTGCGTATTGCTGGCCTTGGCTTCAATACTCATGTGCGACTACCTTCGTATTCTCGATTTCGCGCTTGGTACGGATCATGC
>JBIJCV010000335.1:0-2712 GCA_044344525.1 Gammaproteobacteria bacterium
CTGCCGGAACTCTCGCGCGGGCATGGCGCCGTCAGCACACAGCGACACGCTGAACTCATAATCCGGATGGCGCGGATCAGACTCATTGAAGGCCCGCCAGCTGATGCGCAGGACATCACCGCGATGGACGGCGATGCCGGCATCGGTCATTGGCACGAACACCGGCAACCAGGCGCGCTGCTCCTGCAGATAGTCGACCGTGTGTGCCGCATCGGCAGACACCAGCGTCCACAGCAGGCAGCCATCGAAATGCCCGTCGCGCAGGACTTCGAGTTCAGCACCGCCGCTGTGTCCGGGTGGCAGCGGAGCATGAAAATCCAGTACTTCAAAATCGGTGGCCGCTGTCAGCAGGTCGGCAACTGCCACGTTACGCACACAGAGACGCACATCGAAGGGTGCACCGGCGGTCCTGAACAGGCGCCGCACATAGTCGGCAGCCAGCGGCGAAAAGCGTGGTTGCTCACGCGCTGCGGCTGGCAGTTCCATGAGTGCAAGGCGGGTGACGCAGCGGAAAGGAATTGGCACGCAACCGGCGGCAAAACTGCGCCGCGCGGCGTTCCACACCGGCACGATGCCGTCAGCACTGCCGATATTGCCGATGATGCCCTGGGTGCAGACCTCGACCGGCTCCGGCAGCGTCAGGGTGGTGATATCACCGTGCAGAACCGTGATGCGAGCTTCGAGTCCGAGCGTGTGCACCAGCTTGCTGGCCTGCCGGGCGGCTGATTCAAGCACTTCAACGGCATAGACATGGCGCGCACCGGCCTCGATGCACAGCCGCGCGAGCACGGCATCGCTGCCGGTGCCTATATCGAGCACGACCTTGCCGGGAACGCTGCGGGAAAACGCGGCGCGATAGGCAGCCAGCCGCACCGGTTCGGCATTCATCAGCCCGTACAGCAGCTCGTCGTACAGCTCATAAGCGCCCAGCGAAGGCCAGAACTCCAGCGCCGCAACATCTGCCCGCGGCTGTGCGCTGACGATGTGTGCGGTGAGCCGCGGATTGCCGGCCACATCGGTCTGCAGCGCCACGGCTGCATCGCGCACGCCCGGGTGCCCGCGCAATGCCGCTTCGATTTCTGCCGGTTCGATGCGGTAGCCGCGATACTTGAGCTGCGCATCGGCGCGACCCAGGTACTCGAGCGTACCGTCGGCAAGCAGCCGCACCTGATCGCCGGTCCGGTAACCGCGCAAGATCCCCTGCCCGGCCACTGCATGCGTGGTGAAACGCCGGGTCGTGAGCTGCGCGTCGCCGAAATAGCCCGCTGCGACACACGCACCGGCCACCCACAATTCACCCGCCTCGCCCCTCGCGACCGACCGGCCTTCCGCATCGAGCACCAGCACGTGGCGGCCCGTCAGTGGCTGACCGATGTTGCGCACGCCTGCCGCGCTGGCATCGGCTGCACTGTAAACACGCAAACTCACCTGACCACCGGTCTCGGTGAGCGCATAGGTACTGAGCAGCCGCGGCGTAGACGCCTGCCCCTCTGCATCGTGCCCGCCTGCATCGTGGAAGTGATGCCAGGTGGCGATGTCTTCCGGCCGCAGCGCCTCGCCGCTGAGCGCGAGATAGCGCAGCCGGCTGCCGGCAATCGCCTGATGGAATCCAGTCACGCCCAGCAGCCGCCGCAGCGCCGAGGGTGTCTGGCTGAATACCGTCACGCCCCGATCGGCAAGCCATGCACCCAGCGCGGCGGGCGCATTGCGGATCGCATCAGGCACCACCTGCAGACAGCCACCGTGCAGCAGTGCGCCGTGGATCTCCCAGACCGAGAAGCCGAACGAGGCAGAATGAAACCAGCTCCAGACATCGTCCGGACCAAAATCAAGCGCTGCACAGAGCGGTGGAAACAGGTCGGCGAGATTGCCATGCGTCACCATCACGCACTTCGGTGTACCGCCGGAACCGGAAGTGAACATCAGGTAGCAGAGCTGTTGCGGAACGATCTGCACAGCCGGATCAGCACCACTGAGCGCCGCGATATGCGCACGCTCATGATCGATATCCAGCAACTCATGCGCAGCTGCGGGACAGCACTCGCGCAGGCTGCTGCAGCTGATCAGCACTGCCGGCCGCACCACGCCCAGCATGTGCTGCAGACGCTCGCGCGGCCAGGCCGGATCCAGCGGCAGGTAGGCACCACCGGCTTTGAGTACCGCGAGCATCGCGACCAGCAACTGGGTGCCGGGTGCCAGACAGATACCGACCGGCACATCGCGCGCAACGCCGAGCTCGAGCAGGCGATGCGCAAGGCGATTGGCCGCCGCGTCGAGTTCCGCGTAAGCCAGCTGCGCCTCACCACAGATGATCGCCGGCGCGTCGGGCCGCAACTGCACATGAGCGGCGAAGCGTTCCAGCAGGCTGAGCGACAGGCGTGCACCCGGGACAGGGGCCTGCGGCAGCGGCGTACTCAGCAGCGTGCTCATGATCCCGATACGCCGGACAGCTCGGCCGTCAGGCCCAGCACGGGTGGATTGCGCAGATAGTCGGCGTAGTAATCCGCAGCCTCCGCATCAGGATCGAGTTCCAGCGGGTGCCAGACGATGGACGCAAATCCTGCATCACGCAGGGCACACTCATAAGTAGTGCGTGAGTAGTACCAGGTGTCGAAGCGGATCATCTGCCGCCCGGCCACCAGCGAGTAGCTGATCCGGCTGGCCTCGGCGCGCGGCTCCGCCGCGACCTTGTCGAAACCATAGGGCGCGTAG
>JBIJCV010000336.1:0-2705 GCA_044344525.1 Gammaproteobacteria bacterium
TCTGCGCTCAGGTCATAGCCGCCCAGAATCCCGGCAGCTGCAAGTTCAGCCAGTACCGGAGCCACAGGCCGCGGCAGACTGACTACCGCCTCGTGGAAATATGGCGCAAAGCGCAGCTTAATATTGTCCAGACTTGTCAGCGCAGCAACCAGCGAGCGGGTGTTTGCATGACACTGCGCAGCCACGCGCCGCAATCCCTCGCTGCCGAGCAACGACAGGTGGATGGTGGCGGCCGTCACCATCAAACCCTGATTGGTACAGATGTTGGAGGTCGCCTTTGAGCGCCGGATGTGCTGTTCACGGGCCTGCAGGGTCAGCGTGAAGCCGCGCCGACCTTCGATATCCAGCGTCTGACCGACGATCCGGCCCGGCATCTGCCGCACCAGCGCCTGGCGGCAGGCCATGAAGCCGAAGTAAGGGCCGCCTGAGGCGAGCGGGATGCCGAGCGGCTGGCCTTCGCCGCAGGCGATATCCGCACCGCGCGCGCCCCACTTGCCGGGCGGCTTGAGCAAACCGAGCGCGACCGGGTTGCAGGCCGCGATGACCAGCATGTTGCGGCCATGTGCCCAGTCGGTCAGTTCATCTACCGGCTCGAGGCTGCCGAGAAAATTCGGCCACGGCAGGCACATCGCCGCAAACTCCTGACCATCAAGTGCAGCCAGTGCAGCGAGATCGGTATGCCCGTTTGCCGCCGGCAGCTCGACCAGCTCGACAGCCTGCCCGACGAGCAGCGTCTCGGCGGCTTTGCGCCAGAGCGGATGCAGATAACGCGCCACCAGCACGCGCCGCGAACTGGTGTTGCGACTGGCGCGTACCGCCATCAGGCAGGCTTCGGCAAAGGCGGTAGCACCGTCATACAGCGAGGCGTTGGAGACATCGAGATCGACCAGTCCGGCCAGCATCGACTGGTATTCGTAGATCAGCTGCAGCGTGCCCTGGCTGGCCTCGGCCTGATACGGCGTATAGGCAGAGTAGAACTCACCACGCGTTGCCAGCTCCCATACGGCCGCCGGGATGTGGTGCTCATAGGCACCGGCACCCAGAAAACAGAGGCTGTTGACGTTGCGTGCGGCACGCTCACGCATCAGCCGGGTAACAGCAGCTTCCGACAAACCCTGCGGCACGCCAGGCAGGCCGGACACCCGCAGCGCTGCAGGAATTTCATCGAACAGGGCATCGATATCCGCCACGCCGACCGTCTGCAGCATGACGGCCAGATCGTCATCGGTATGTGGAATGAATGGCACGCCGGTTCCTGTCGTTTACTGGCTGTCTCAGCCTTCTGCGGCCAGCAGCTTTGTATATCCGGTGCTGTCCAGCAGGGTCGCGAGGTCTGCCGCATCAGCGGGGCGCAGTCGCACCAGCCAGCCTTCGCCATAGGGATCGGTATTCACCAGCTCGGGCTGGCTCGCCAGTATCGGATTGCCCTGCACGACGACGCCAGTCAGCGGTGCATACACATCCGACGCCGCCTTGGTGGATTCGACCACCGCCATCGCATCACCGCGGGCAACTGCCCGCCCCGCATCCGGCAGTTCGACGTAGACGAGTTCGCCGAGCTGGTGCTGGGCGTGATCGGTAACGCCGATCACGACTGAACCATCGGCTTCAGACCGGACCCATTCATGGTCCTCGGTATATTTGAGCTGCTGTGGTACCTGAGTCATGCCTGTCTGCTTTTCCTGCAACTATTTTTGAACCGGGGCGTCGTCAACCAGAACGCGCCCGAGACGAACGAACGGTGGCTTGACGATCCGCGCCTTGCGCAGCACACCACGAATATCGACCTGACAGGAACCTTTCGCTGCGACCGGCAACCGCGCCAGCGCAATCGAGCGATCCATCGTGGGTGAAAAACCACCGCTGGTAATAATCCCCTCACCGGCCCCGGTTACCACCCGCTGACCGTGGCGCATGATACCGCGATCCTCCAGCACGAGCCCGGTGAGCTTCTCCGCAACCCCGTCGGCCAGCTGTTTTTCCAGTGCCGCACGGCCACGGAACTGGCGATCAGCCGGCTCAAAGGCGACCGTCCAGCCCAGTCCGGATACCAGTGGTGAAGTGCTCGCGTCCATGTCCTGCCCGTACAGATTGAGCGCCGCTTCCAGGCGCAGCGTATCCCGCGCACCCAGACCGCAACGAACCGCGCCAGCCGCGGCCAGCGCCCGCCACAGCGACACCCCGGCCTCGGTCGGCAGCACGATTTCAAAACCATCCTCACCGGTATAACCGGTGCGGGCCACAAACACATGCTCATGTCGCGCACACTCGAATGAGCGCAGCGCAAGGGCTGCGGCCTGGAGCTCCTCGGGCAACAGGGGGGTGGCGAGTTCACGTGCTTTCGGTCCTTGCACGGCAATCATCAGCAGATCGTCCCGGTGCCGGATCACGATGTCATCCCGATCCGCAACCCGCGCCATCCACCCGAGGTCCTGGACACGCGTTGCGGCATTGATGATCAACCGGTAGGCGTTGTCGCCCGTCCGGTAAACGATCAGGTCATCCACCACGCCACCTGCATCATTGAGCATGCAGCTGTAAAGACCCTGCCCGGTGTTGTGCAACTTGCCCGGATCATTGGCCAGCAGCCGCAGGAGAAAACGCGTGCTGTCCGGGCCGGTCAGGTCAACCACCGTCATGTGCGATACATCAAAGATGCCACATGACTGGCGGACGGCGTGGTGCTCTGCGAGTGCAGATACGTA
>JBIJCV010000337.1:0-2699 GCA_044344525.1 Gammaproteobacteria bacterium
GCCGGACTGCGCATCGTGCTCAGCGAGCGTGCAGCGTGCGCAGGATCCGGCAATGCGTGGCTGAGCGGCAGCGGGCTGGAACTTATCCTGCTCGATGATCTGCCAGCAACGCCCGTCGTACCGCTCAGTCTGCCCACCGGCAGCCCCGATGATGCGGCCTATCTGCTCTACACCTCCGGCACGACCGGTACGCCGAAGCGCGTGGCGCAGACCCAGCGCAACGTACTGCACTATGTGCGCAGCTGGGCGGCCAACCTCGGACTGAATCCGGCCGACCGCCTGAGCCTGGTGTCGACTTATGGTTACGACGCAGCCGTGCAGGACATCTTCGGTGCGCTGCTGAGTGGTGCGGCTGTGTATCCGCTGGACATCCGGCGCCTGGATCGGGAAACGCTGCTCGATCGCATCGCTGACGCAGGACTCTCCGTGCTGCATGCGACGCCTACCGTGTATCGCTATCTGTTCGGCAGTCATGTCGCGTGCCGGCAGGACCTGTCGCGCATACGGCTGGTGGTGCTCGGTGGAGAGGCAGCCCGCCGTGCGGACTTCGAGCTGTTCAGGTCGCGCTTTCGCAAGGGTGCGCAGTTCGTCAACGGTTACGGACTTACCGAAGCGACTGCGGTGCTGCAGTGTTTTTCGACTCATGACACGCAGCCTTGCGGCAATGTGCTGTCGCTGGGCTGGCCGGTGGGCGACCAGCGTGTGCTGCTGCTCGATGAACAGGGCCAGCCGGCCGGCGTCGGCGGTGAACTGGTGATCGAGAGCCGCTATCTGCCCGGTGGCCGTTTGCACACCGGCGATCTGGCCCGCTATCTGCCGGATGGCAGTCTGGCCTGGCGAGGTCGTCGCGACGATCAGCTGAAACTCGGTGGCATCCGTATCGAGCCTGGCGAGATCGAAGCCGCGCTGCGCATGCATCCGGCCCTGGATGCCGTGGCTGTGGTACTGCATGTTGAGCCCGGCAGCGAACCGATGCTGGTCGCCTACTGCAGCCTGCGCGCAGCGGCGAGCATGCCGAAGTCGACTGAACTGCGTGCGCATCTGCGGCCCTTGCTGCCGGATGCGCTGCTGCCGGCTCACTACGTCGCCCTCGACAGCCTGCCGCAGTTGCCAAATGGCAAGCTCGATCGCCGCGCGCTGGCCAGCCGGCCCCTGTCGCGAGCTGTGTCGATCGGTGTGGCGGATGCCGCGATGGCAGAGGGCAGCATCGAGGCTGTGCTGACGGACCTCTGGCAGGCGTTGCTGAAACGTGATGATGTAGCGCCGGACGATGACTTCTTCGCGCTGGGCGGCCATTCGCTGCTGGCCACGCGGCTGATCGCCAGGCTCCGCGACCGGCTCGGGATCGAGCTGCCGCTGATCAGTATCTTCGAGACGCCGACGATCCGTGCGCTGGCCGGGGTGGTGCGCCAACTCACTGAGCGGTCAGGTAGTGCGGCGGTGACTGCGACGATCGGACGGCAGGCCCGGCGTCCGTTACCATAGCCCGGCCAGAAAAAAAGCCCACGCAAAAGGAGCCGGCGCAGTGTCCCAGCAGCCCATCAACACCGCATCCACGCAGGACGAGCAGCAGGTCATCGAGCAGATGACCGAGCGCTTCCGCGACATCATCACGCTGCTCGGCGAGGACGTGCAGCGCGAGGGTCTGGTCAAGACCCCGGAACGCGCTGCCAAGGCCTTTCATTTCCTGACCCGTGGCTATCGTCAGGACATCAGTACGCTGATCAACGATGCAGTATTCACCAGCGATACCGACGAACTGGTGATCATCCGCAACATCGAGATGTACTCGATGTGCGAACATCACATGCTGCCGTTCATCGGCAAGTGTCATGTTGCCTACCTGCCCAACGGCAAGGTGCTCGGTCTGTCGAAGATCGCGCGCATCGTCGACTATTACGCCCGCCGCCTGCAGATCCAGGAAGTGCTGACCAAGCAGGTTGCCGAGTGCGTGCAGTCGGCGATCGGTGGCAAGGGTGTGGGCGTGGTCATCGAGGCGCAGCACATGTGCATGATGATGCGCGGCGTGGAGAAGCAGAATTCGATCATGACCACCTCGTGCATGCTCGGTCATTTCCGCTCCCATCCACAGACCCGCAACGAGTTCCTGCGCTTGCTGGGTAACTGATCAGTCAGAGGGCTGAGACGATGAAGAAGATTCTGATTCGTATCGTGCTGGCCGTCATCGTTGTGATCCTGCTCGCCTGGACCTGGTATGCGACGCAGTTGCCCAGACAGCGGCCAGCACCGGAGATAAAAGTCGAGCTGACGCCGGAAAATATCGCGCGCGGTCGTTACCTCGCCGTGAATGTCCTGCAATGCGTGGATTGCCATTCAGAGCGCGACTGGGGTTTCTATGGCGGTCCGCCGGTTGAGCCGATCGGCGCGGGACGCGCCTGCATGACCCGCGAAACCATTGCAGCAGGTGTGAATGCAGGTCAGGAACGGTTTCCGGGGCTGCTGTGCATCCGCAATATCACGCCGGACGTGGACACGGGTCTGGGCAGATGGACGGATGGCGAGATCATCCGTGCCGTGCGTGAAGGTGTGAACAGGGACGGCAAGGGCCTGTTTCCGATCATGCCTTACTTCATCTACAAGAACGTGGCCGATGACGACATGCAGGCGGTGGTGGCATACCTCCGCTCAATGACAGCGGTGAAATCTGTCCGGCCCGAGCGCCAGATCGATTTTCCGAT
>JBIJCV010000338.1:0-2697 GCA_044344525.1 Gammaproteobacteria bacterium
AGTCGCAGTGCTTGCATCGACAGCCTCCGGTCAGGATCAGAGCACAATTCAGCCTGCTGTGGACATTTCCTGCAGAGACTTCGCCATCTCGCGCGCTTCAGCGGCTGCCGCGGCATAGGCTTTCGCAAGCTTCTCGCAGTGCGCGGCGAGACTGCCAAGCGAGATCGCCTGCTTGCCACCACTGGTCGCACGGTGCTTGTAATGCGCAGCCATGTCGGCATGCCGCTTGGCGCTGGCCTCCAGCGTCGATGCCTCCTGCTGGTACCTGGCCGCCTCCGATGTATATTCCGCAGCAGTCGTCGGCATGGTCATTTCCGTTCCTGCAATGGCGACCGGCAATGACACCAATGCGACGGCTCCGGCAACCAGCACCACGGCACTCACAAGTGCCGCAATGCCACGATTCATTCCATTCATCACGCCATCCTCCAATAACTTTCAAACTGACAATAGTTGATGTTGATTCAACCCCAGCCCGGCAAGGGTCTCATCAGCCCCGAAACACGGCAAGCCCGGCCAGCGACCGGAACGGTGCCGTGAATCCCGTATCCATCTGCTGCAGGAGCTTTTCTTCCTTCAGGTCGATGCGTGCTGCAACACCGGTCCAGACATTGGCAGCCAGCGCATAGCGTTCGTCCACATCCGGCGCCACCTGGGCCCAGCCATACCCGGGCAGATCGATGTGCTGGAGCATTTTTCCTTCCTCGTCGTAGATGGCGAGGCCCGTCGCATCCGTGCACAGCAGTCTGCCGTCGGCCAGGTAGGCCGGAGCAATAAACCAGCGACGGTCGCTGCGATCGAAGGGGTCGGCATCCGTATAGGCCGCGAGGTCTGGCATCTGGTGATCGTTGCGAATGTCGTAGCGCATCAGCCGGCGCGACGTTTCCGTGGTGTAGGTGATGAACTCGCCGGACGGGTGCATCGCTGAATGGGTGACCCCCTTGAAACGAGTGGGTTCCGGCGCATTGTCCACCCGGAAGCTGCGTATCGGCTGCAGGTCCGGGCTGTACTGGTAGATACGCCCGTCGCCCAGCGTACCGTCGGCCAGCAACTTGGCAGACGTGCCCTTCCAGATTTCAGTACCGATGAGGTATTCACCGAAGTAGTGATTGCCATCCCGATCCCAGTTCACGCTGCCGAAGGAACGTCCTGAGTCCCATGGCTCCAACTCCTTCCCGTCCGGCGTCGCGCGTACGGCGATGTGGTCGTGGCAGTCGAAGCCCCAGAGCGTGCCATCCGGCGAAAATTTGCAGCCGACAATGAAATAGCGCGTACCGGTCGTGTACCAGGTGCCCTTCATCACCCAGTTCCGGTCAAACTGGATAATCCGGCCTTCGCCCCGATGATCATCGTCGGGATCGTTGAGGTAAGTATTGCCGAGGAAAATATCGCCAGTTGCGAAAGGCTTCAAGGTCGAGGTTTTCTGCATCGTGGAATCTCCAGAATTCTGTCGACTGACGAATGACAGTGTGCCGATGAACCTCAGGTCTCCGTAACCCGGAAGCCCTGCAACGCCATCATGCGCTCAATCCAGGCCGATACATTCGGGACGCTGGGTTTCCTTGTCTTTGAAGCTCACATGGTGAATATCAATATCGAGATCAGAATGGCGCACGAACGGCCTCCTTGCTGGCGGCAGCGATATCAGACAATGCGCCATCCTCAACGCTTCCAACGTGGGAAGGTCAAGTGAATGAGGGATTCTTGAGACTGACGGGACCCAGACCATCAGTTGGTATCGCCCAAATGGCCTCCAAGGTGCACGGCTGCTGGCGCGGCTACATGCGGCGGGGATCGCGCCTGAAGGCGCTCCTACCCGATGGATGGCGGAGGGAGAGTGATTTGAACCCCCGTGGGGCTTGCGCCCCCACTGATTTCGAGTCAGGGCCGTTTAGCCTATTTCGCCAGCATGTTCTCCAGCGCTGCCAGCGTTTCCGGACCATACGCAGCCGCCAGCGTCCGCAACAACGCCAGGTCCGGCAGTTCGCCCGAGCCCGCAAGCGCATGCTCGGCATCAAGAAGATCCTGCGGACCGTGCGCAAAGAGTTTCATGGCAATGAGATCTTCGCGACCAACGACCCGGAGATGGCGATCCTGAAATGGAATCACCACCGCCCGCGAGTAGGTATCTGCGCCAAGCCCGCGCAAGGCCAGCAGCAGATCAACCCGATTGCCAAATTCATCACTCAGCGCAAGCACTGCGCCGATGGGATCATCCGGATCGCCATGTCGTACTTCGGCAATGAACCCGGCAGCGCGGCATTCCCGTGCAAGTTCGGTCACACGATGAGCCGGCAACAGAATCACGGCATCCGCGTCCATGCTGGCACGGACCACACCATGTACGGCGGCTGCCATCGCTCCGACGACAGCATAGGAGATACCCGCACGTTCCAGCACGTCGACTGCATCAAGCAGCAACAGGGCAGATTCACCTGCCTGACGGGCTCTCATGATCCCGGTCGTCGCGCGCCGCTGCGCCGGACTGCACCAGCCTGGTAAAGTCCTGTCACAAGACGGCTATGCGCAAGGAAAGCATTGAGCCGTTGCTCCGGCGTCAGCTGCTGCACGGCTCGCAGTACGGCTTCTTTCTGTCGCAAGGCGAGCTTTGAATCCATGGCGGGTTCCAAGGCGGCAGGAAAGAATGTATGGCGGAGGGAGAGGGATTTGAACCCCCGTGGGGCTTGCGCCCCCCAC
>JBIJCV010000340.1:0-2686 GCA_044344525.1 Gammaproteobacteria bacterium
AGTCTTCAGGCTCTTTGCTACGGCCGATCTGGCCCGGTTGCTGCCACCGCGCCCGGCCAATGCACACAAGGGCAGTTTTGGCCATGTGCTGATCGTCGGCGGTAATCGTGGCATGAGCGGAGCGGTGCGTCTCGCCGGCGAAGCAGCGCTGCGCGCCGGGGCAGGACTCGTGACGGTAGCGACGCGGCCAGAGCATGCCCTGTGGCTGCCATTAACCCGGCCTGAGCTGATGTGTTCTGGCGTGGCCTCCGGCAAGGATCTAGGCCCACTGCTGGAGCGTGCGACGCTCGTAGCATGTGGTCCTGGCCTCGGTCGCGACCCGTGGGCGCAGGATCTGTTTGATGCGGTGGTGGGCAGTGATCTCCCACTGGTGCTGGATGCCGATGCTCTCAACCTGCTCGCTGATCGCAAGCTGCGCAGGGAGAACTGGATACTCACGCCCCATCCGGGTGAGGCAGGACGTCTGCTCGGCTCCAGCAGTACGACGGTGCAGGGTGATCGACTCGCAGCCCTGAACGAGCTGTGCCGACGCTATGGTGGCACGGTGGTGCTCAAGGGCCGCGGTACGCTGATCGGACGGGAAGGGAGTGTGCCCGTACTGATCGACCGGGGTAATCCGGGCATGGCAACTGCGGGTATGGGCGATGTGTTGACTGGTCTGGTGGCCGGTCTGGCCGCGCAGTCAGGGTCAACGGATGTACTGACGGCTGCGGGCGCAGCGTTTATCCATGCTGCTGCCGGTGACGCCGCGGCGACCACCGGCGAGCGCGGGCTGCTTGCCAGCGATCTGCTTGCGCAGTTCCGGCCATGGCTGAATCCCGTCTCCTGAAGTTAGCCGATCCCGCGGCGACACTGGCCCTGGGGGACGCTGTTGCGCAGGCCATCGTCGCGCTGCACCCGGTACAATTCTGTATCTATCTGGAGGGCGAACTCGGCGCGGGCAAGACCGCTGTTGCCCGCGCTGTGCTGGCCGGACTCGGCTATCAGGGGCGGGTGCCCAGCCCCACCTATACGCTGGTCGAGCCGTATACGGTGGGTGGTATTCAGCTGCTGCATGCCGATCTCTACCGCCTCAAGGACCCTGCTGAACTCGACTATCTGGGTATTGCCGACCAGTTTGCTGCCGGTTGCGTGTTGCTGGTCGAGTGGCCGTGCCGGGGCCTGGGCCGGCTGCCGCCGGCTGACCTGAAGCTCTGCCTTTCAATTGCCGACACCGGCCGGGTAGCGGCCTTTGAGGCGATGACAGTCCAAGGCGCCCGCTTGCTGGAGTTGCTCAGCGTCGACCCGCGACCCCAGCCGGCATAAGCGCTTCAGGCCGCATCTTCATTGTTCCATTGATATACCGCAGCTATCCCCATATTTAGAAAGGAATATTGTTCCCGTAGCGGCCCTGATTACGTATAATCGGCCGCGTGGTTCGGGCATGCGGGAGGCGGGACATGGTGCGCAGCTGGGGCAACTGCCTTGTTTGCATCAGTGCGGTCTTGCTGCTTGCCGTTTCTGGCGCGCATGCGGCAGAGCGTCTGCAGGTACAGGTTGTGCAGCTTGCACAGCAGGGCGCCAACACACGGATCGAGTTGCGCCTGTCGCGTTCCGCTGAGTTCCGCATGTTCACGCTCACTGCTCCTGACCGGGTGGTGGTGGATATTGCCGGCGCTGCCCTCGGTCGCACGGCATTGCCGCTGCCAGGTGCTGCAGGTGCCGTGCGGGATGTCCGTGCCGCACATCGCGATGGTGATCTGCGCATCGTTTTTGATCTCTCCGCTGCCATGCGCCCGCAAAGTACAACTGACAGTGAGGGTTCGGCAGCGCGTCTGACCATCGAACTGCAACCGGTGGCAACGGCACAGGTCGTTGCCGCCGCTGAACCGTCGCCGCCTGTGGCTGTCCCAACGCCAACGCCAACGCCAACGCCGCAAGCTGCACGTGTGACGCCACCAGCTGTCGAGCAGTCAGCCCGGCCAGTGCGCGATATCGTCGTGGTGGTTGATGCCGGGCACGGTGGCCATGATCCGGGCGCACATGGCGCACACGGTCTGCGCGAGAAGGATGCCACGCTGGCGATTGCCCAGCAGTTGGCGCGCCTGATCAATGATGAACCCGGTATGCGAGCCGTACTGACGCGCAACGATGATCGCTTTCTTGGCCTGCGCGAGCGTATGGAGCGGGCACGGTCGGCCAGTGCAGATCTGTTTATTTCCATTCATGCCGATGCAGCCATGAACCGGAGCGCCCGCGGGTCTACGGTCTATGTTCTTTCAGAGAAAGCAGCCAGCGATGAGGCCTCGCGCCGTCTGGCGGCGCGCGAAAACGCGGCACTCATCGGCGGGGTCGAACTGGGTGACAAGGATCCGGTGCTCGCATCAGTGCTCATGGATCTGTCGCAGAACGCTTCCATCAGTTCCAGCATCAGCGTCGGTGATGCAATTCTTGGCGAGATGGTCGCGCTGGGCCGTTTGCATCGGGATACGGTACAGCACGCGCCGTTCATGGTGCTGAAGTCACCGGATGTGCCCTCGGTGCTGATCGAGACCGCGTATATCTCCAATCCCGACGATGAGCGCGATCTGGGTTCTGCGCGGCATCAGGAAAAGCTCGCCCGTGCCGTGCTCGGTGGTGTGCGTCGTTACTTTGCTGCCAATCCGTCGCAGGGCGTGATGGCGGCGACCAGCAGGCCGGCGAACGG
>JBIJCV010000077.1:0-7154 GCA_044344525.1 Gammaproteobacteria bacterium
TGAGGCTTGGGCAGACGCTGCAGATTCCAGCCGAACGCACCTGAACTGATCCCGTTACGCCGCCTTGCCAGGGGTGGCTGCTGTCTGCGGTTTGCAATGCCCGCAGTATTTGAAACAATCCCCGCATGCCGATTCGCGAACTGCCCGCTCACCTGGTCAATCAGATTGCAGCTGGTGAGGTTGTCGAGCGTCCGGCTTCGGTGGTCAAGGAGCTGCTCGAGAACAGTCTTGATGCGGGTGCCTCACGCATAGAGGTGGAGCTCGAGGAGGCGGGGATAAAGCTGTGCCGGGTGCGCGATGACGGCACCGGTATCCCCCAGGATGAACTGGCACTGGCGCTCGCCCGGCATGCGACCAGCAAGATCAGTTCGCTTGACGAGCTCGAACATGTTGCAACGCTGGGTTTTCGTGGCGAAGCCCTGCCGAGTATCGCATCCGTCTCGCGGCTTCTGATTACCTCCCGGGAGCGTTCCGCACACTCGGGTTTCATGCTCGACGGTGCTGATGGCGGCAGCGGTGGCGTCGGTCCTGCGGCCCATCCGACTGGAACCACCGTCGAGGTGCGTGATCTTTTTTTCAACACCCCGGCGCGCCGGCGTTTTCTGCGCAGCGAGCGTACGGAGTTTGGCCGGGTACGCGAGGTGATCGAGAGAATCGCCCTGTCACGCAGTTCGGTTGCCTTGCGAGTTACGCATAATCATCGGCAGATCCTCGATCTGCCGGCTGCTGTCACGCCTGCCGAGCTGGTTGACCGGGTCGGCCGGGTTTGCGGGCGTGAATTCACGGAGAACGCGATCTACATCCAGCGCGAGACAGGCGGGATGTTGTTGCGCGGGTGGCTGGTACGCCCGGTGCATGCGCGCAGTCAGCCGGATCTGCAATACATGTTTCTCAACGGACGTGCGATTCGTGACAAGTTGCTGGCCGGAGCAGTGCGCGCCGGTTATCGCGATGTCCTGTATCGGGATCGATGGCCGGCATTTGTCCTGTATCTGGATATGGATCCGGCCTGGGTCGATGTCAATGCGCATCCGGCCAAGCAGGAAGTCCGGTTTCGCGAGCCGGGACCGGTGCGCGATTTCGTGCGGCGTACGGTAGAGGCGGCGATTGCCGGGTCCGGGGCTGCAGAGTCCGGGGCACACGCTGCCAGTGCGCAGGCGGAATTGCCCACAGTGGCCAGGCAGGATCGTCTGGTGTTCGGCCTGCCGGTGTCGGCTACTCTCGTGCGTGAACAGCTGGCGACGTACTCGCAACTGGCGGCGCCAGCGGCGACGGCAGACCAGACCGCACCGCTTGGTTACGCGCTGGCCCAGCTGCATGGCGTGTACATACTTGCGCAGAATGCCGATGGGCTGGTGATCGTGGATGCGCACGCGGCGCACGAGCGGATCAGTTACGAGCGCTTGAAGACAGAAGTTCGTCAGTCGGTAGTTCAGGTGCAGACGCTGCTGGTGCCACCATCCCTGTCGGTCAGTGAGCGCGAAGCTGATCAGGTCGAACAGCACACTGAACTGCTGGAACGCTGCGGTTTCCTGCTCGGCCGCATTGCGCCGGACCGCATTGCGGTACGTGGTGTTCCGGCGCTGCTGGCCGGCGCAGATCCCGGGGCGCTGGTTCGCGAGTTGCTGCCCGGTCTTGGCGGAGATCTGGTGCTCGATGATCTCCTGCATGTACTGGACCGTGTTCTGGCCGGTTCCGCCTGCCATGCCGCGATACGCGCCAATCGCCGTCTGACGGTTGAAGAGATGAACAGCCTGCTGCGCGACATGGAGCGCACGGAGCGCAGCGAGCAGTGCAATCACGGCCGGCCAACCCGGGTTGCGCTGTCGATGGCCGATCTCGATCAACTGTTCGCCCGCGGTCGCTGAGACCGGATTTCTTTGCAAGCGATGAGCAGTTCACCGCTGGTAATCTGCCTGATGGGACCGACCGCGGCCGGCAAGACGGCGCTTGCCGTTGAACTGGCCCGGCGCTTTCCGGTCGGGGTCATCAGCGTGGATTCGGCGCTGGTCTATCGCGGGATGGATATTGGTACCGGCAAGCCCGGCGCGGAGATACTTGCGGAAGTCCCGCACCGGCTGATCGATATTCGTGAGCCCTGGGAGAGCTATTCGGCAGGTGAATTCGTACAGGATGTGCGGGTTGCGATTGCCGGGGTCGTGGCCGCCGGACGCGTTCCGCTGCTGGTAGGTGGCACGCTGCTGTACTTTCGCAGCCTCTGGCAGGGACTGTCCGCGCTGCCGACCGCTGACAGCGAGGTGCGCGCTGCAATCGACCGGCGCGCCGCCGCCATTGGCTGGCCCGCGCTGCATGCCGAACTGGCCAGCATTGATCCGCTTACCGCGCAGCGCCTGCATCCGACCGACCGGCAGCGGATTCAGCGCGCACTTGAAGTCCATGCGCTGACGGGTATCCCGCTCTCGGCGCAGCAGGGGCGGGCGTCGCCAGCGAGTGACCTGCACTTCCTGCGCATAGCCCTGATCCCGGAAAACAGGCAACTGCTGCATGCCCGTATCGAGGCGCGATTCAATGAGATGCTGGCGCGGGGCTTCCGCACAGAAGTCGAGGGGCTGATGCAGTTGCCTGAAATGCGGGTGGATTGTCCGGCGATGCGGGCGGTTGGCTATCGTCAGCTGTGGGGAATGCTGGCCGGCGATTATGACCGTGCAGAGGCTGAGCGCCGTGCGCTTGCGGCCACCAGGCAATTGGCCAAACGTCAGTTGACCTGGCTGCGTCATGAGCTGTGCGAACTGCGTATCGCCATGGAGTCCCGCGACCCGGTGGCCGAGGCCGTAAGCGCTCTGCGCGAGCGTGGTGTGCGGGATGCATTATCGGCATCGAGCGGCTAGAATGCCGAGGCAGGGGGGAGTGCATATGCGGCGTGTTCCGCGTCGTTCAGAAGCGCCACCGGACGCAACCAAGAAGAACAATCAGGAGTCCAAGATGACCAAAGGTCAGGTGCTGCAGGATCCGTTCCTCAATGTGCTCCGCAAGGAAAAGATTCCTGTCTCGATCTATCTGGTTAACGGGATCAAGCTGCAGGGGACGGTGGAGTCCTTTGACCAGTTTGTGGTGCTGCTGAAAAACAGCGTCAGCCAGATGGTTTACAAGCACGCGATCTCTACGGTGGTGCCATCCCGTGCGGTCAGGCTGCCGGACCAGGATGAAGAGGAAGAGGGCTGATTTCACCCGACTCGTCGATTGATCGTGACTGGCTGAGAGTGTTCCAGCGGCTGTGCTGCAGCCCAATGTTTCGCGTATTGGCTGTGCAGCAGGAGCCGGTTCTTGTTTGACCGGCCAAGTCACGGTGAACGCGCGGTTCTGGTTCACGTCAAGATCGGTTCAGCTCCGCCGCCTGAAGAACAGCAGGAATTCTGCGCTCTCGCCCTCGCTGCAGGCGCCGAAGTGGCGGGCACGCTGAGTGCCGCACTCAGAAAGGTCAACCCGCGTTATCTGATCGGCAGCGGCAAGCTCGAAGAGCTGCGGCAGTTGCTTCACGAGACCTGTGCCGAGATTGTGCTCGTCGATCATTGGCTGAGTCCCGCCCAGCAGCGCAACCTTGAGCAGGAGCTTGATCGGCGCGTGGTCGACCGGACTGGCCTGATTCTGGATATCTTCGCGCAGCGCGCGCGCACCCATGAGGGCAAGCTGCAGGTGGAGCTTGCGCAACT
Source organism: Gammaproteobacteria bacterium (assembly GCA_044344525.1). Lineage (GTDB taxonomy): Bacteria > Pseudomonadota > Gammaproteobacteria > Steroidobacterales > SHZI01. The sequence continues at coordinate 3,672 of JBIJCV010000077.1, forward strand.
TGAACACCTCGCAACGCGTCTGGTACGGGGCTGGACTCACCTCGAGCGTCAGAAGGGCGGCATCGGCTTGCGCGGTCCCGGTGAAACCCAGCTTGAGTCGGATCGTCGCCTGATTTCGCAGCGCATACGCTCACTGACCGAGCGCCTCGCGCGTGTTGCGCGTCAGCGGCGTACCGCCGGCAAGATGCGCCGAAAAATCGAGATTCCAACCGTTTCCCTGGTCGGCTATACCAATGCCGGCAAGTCCACCCTCTTCAACAGGTTGACCAGCGCCGGTGTGCTCGTCGCTGACCAGTTGTTCGCTACACTCGATCCGACGCTGCGGCGTGTCCGCTTGCCGGACGGAACGGTGATCATCCTTGCCGATACCGTCGGTTTCATTCGCGATCTGCCGCACGAGCTGGTGGCTGCCTTTCGGTCGACCCTGGAGGAGACCAGGGATTCGCACCTGATTCTGCATGTGATCGACAGTTCGGATCCCGCACATCAGGAACGGATCCAGGATGTACTGAAGGTCCTGGAGGAGATCGGCGCTGACCAGACGCCCCGCATCCAGGTCTATAACAAGACTGATATACTGGGAACACAGCCCCGGGTTGATCGTGATGCGATGGGGCTGCCGGATCGCGTCTGGCTGTCATCGCGAACGGGCGATGGGGTCAGTTCCCTGCTTGAGGTTATTGCCGAGCATCTGCATGTCGCTTTCGTGCAGTGCACGGTCGAACTGGGTGCGGCTGAAGCGCGTCTGCGGGCCCGTTTCTATGCCATGGGTGCGGTGGTCGGCGAACGCCCGCGCGACGCCGGTGGCTGGGAACTGGATCTCAGGATGGGCCGTCGCGATTATGAGGATCTGAGCCGGCGCGAGCATCTGCGGGTGCTCCCCGGTCCTGCGGTTTTCCGCCCCGAAGCGTTACAGTGATATCGGCGCAATTGCTCTGGAACTGACAAATGGCATGGAATGAACCTGGCAACGGCAAGAACCCATGGGACCGCGGGCAAGGACAGGGTCCGCCGGATCTCGACAAGATCATCAAGGCCTGGCAGCAGCGGCTGATTTCCCTGCTGCGCGGCGGGCGTGGTTCGCGTGGCTCAACCGGCGGACAGTCGGGTGGCCAGCCGGGTGGGGCGGTGATATTTGCGCTGGCCGGGCTGGTTGCAGCAGTCTGGATAGCTACCGGTTTTTACCGGGTCGATGACGCAGAGCGGGGGGTGGTGACCCGTTTCGGCAAGTACCAGGAGTCAACCATGCCGGGCCTGCGCTGGCATTTGCCCTGGCCGGCCGAGCGCGTGGAGCGCGTCAATATCAACGAGATCGTGCCGTTCAAGCAGCAGACCCGCATGCTCACTGCTGATGAGAACATCGTGGTGGTAGATCTTGTCGTGCAGTATCGCAAGGCCGATCCGGTCAAGTATCTCTTCAATGTCCGCGATCCCGAGGCGACGCTTCAGGACATCAGCGAGAGTGCGATCCGCGAAGTCATCGGCAAGAACAAGCTGGACTTCGTGCTGCTGGAGGGGCGTACCGAGATCGCGGTGCTGACCGAAAAACTTATACAGCAGACGCTCGACGAGTATCAGACCGGCATGCTGGTTACCAAGGTGAATTTGCAGGACGCCAATTTTCCCAGCCAGGTCGAGACGGCCGTGCAGGATGCGATCAAGGCCCGCGAAGATCGTGAGCGCCTGTCTTTTGAAGCCCAGGCCTACGCCAACGATGTGGTGCCGCGAGCGCGTGGTGAAGCGGTCCGGCGCCAGCAGGATGCCGAGGGCTATCGGGCACGTGTCGTTGCCGATGCCCAGGGTGAAGCCGCGCGCTTTGAATTGCTGCTTGCGGAATACAAGAAAGCTCCGGAAGTGACGCGGCGACGCCTCTATCTTGAAGCAATGGAAGAGATTTACGCAGCATCGAACAAGGTTCTGGTGGATTCTGGCAGTGGCAACAACCTGCTCTATCTGCCTGTCGACAAACTTATCGAGCAGCGGCGCAATACTGCCGTGACACCGCCGCCACGCGATTCTGCCCCGGCGGCTGTAGCGAAACCTGCAGCAACAGTTGCACCACGTGATCCCGCGGACCTGCGTACCCGGGGGGCACGCTGATGAATATCCGAACACTTTTGCCGGCTGCCATCATGGCGTTCATAGCCGTAATCAGCCTGTCGGTTTATACGGTTGACGAACGCGAGCTCGCGATCAAGTTCCGACTCGGCAAGATCATCGAGACTGATCTCAGTCCCGGCGTGCATTTGAAAATGCCGTTCATCAACAATGTGCTGAAGTTTCCGCGACAGATCCTGACGCTGACCAATCCGCAGGAACTGTTCCTGACCTTCGAGAAGAAGAATCTGCTCGTCGATTTCTTCATCAAGTGGAGAATCGTCAACGTTGCCGAATACTACCGGGCAACTGGTGGCGATGAGGCGCTGGCCGCCCAGCGCATGCTGGAAATCGTCAAGGACGGTATTCGCGGTGAATTTGCCAAGCGCACTGTCCCGCAGGTGGTGACGGCAGAACGACGTGAACTGCTCGACAACATGCTGACGAATGCGCGCGAGAATGCCCTGCAGCTTGGTATCCAGGTGATCGATGTGCGCGTCAAGCGCACCGAGTTTCCGGAGCAGGTCAGTGACTCGGTCTTTGACAGAATGCGGCAGGAACGGGCACGGACCGCATCGGAACTGCGCGCACAGGGTGCTGAAGCGGCAGAGCAGATTCGGGCAGAGGCAGACCGCCAGCGCACGGTGACGCTGGCCGAAGCCTACCGTGATGCCGAGAAAATACGTGGTGCGGGCGATGCCGATGCGGCGCGGATCTATGCCGAGGCGTACCGTCAGGATCCGGACTTTTTTGCCTTTACACGCAGCATTCAGGCCTATCGCCGCTCGCTGGGCAAGGAAAACGATCTGCTGTTGCTGGATAGCAATGACGATTTTTTCCGCTTCATGAAAAAGGCTGACGGCGGGCGTTAAGCGGGGCAATTGCGTTGGGCAAGTGTGTCATCGTCATCGGTACCCAGTGGGGTGACGAGGGCAAGGGAAAGATTGTCGATCTGTTGACCGAGCGGGCCCAGGCCGTCGTGCGGTTCCAGGGCGGGCACAATGCCGGCCATACCCTGATCATCGGCGGTGAGAAGACGATCCTGCACCTGATCCCGTCCGGGATTCTGCGTCCAGGAGTGACCTGCGTTATTGGTAACGGGGTCGTCGTCCATCTGCCGTCGTTGCTCAAAGAGATCGATGCGCTTGAACGGCGCGGAATCTCCGTTGCGGATCGCCTGAAGATCAGTCCGGCCTGCCCGCTGATTCTGCCCAGCCATATTGCGCTCGACCAGGCCCGTGAGCAGGCCCGGGGTGTGCGTGCGATCGGTACCACCGGGCGTGGTATCGGCCCTACCTATGAGGACAAGGCCGGGCGGCGTTCGCTGCGGATGGCTGATCTGTTTGACGAGAGGCGCTTTTCCGAGCAACTCGCTGAGGTCATGGA
>JBIJCV010000342.1:0-2684 GCA_044344525.1 Gammaproteobacteria bacterium
CGCATCGAAGCCCGCCATCGCGGCCAGCAGCAGGGCCGCATCTTCAGCCGTCAGCGTCAGCACGCCGGCCTGATCGAGACTCGACGCAAAAGCCACCATGCCGTAGCGCGACACCCGGCCGTAGGTGGGTTTCAGGCCAGTGATGCCGGTCAGCGCCGCCGGCTGGCGGATCGAACCGCCGGTATCGGTACCGGTAGCCGCCGGGACCAGCCCCGCCGCGACCGCAGCGGCTGAACCACCCGAGGAACCACCCGGCGAGCGCGCCAGATCCCAGGGGTTGCGCACCGGACCGAAGAAGCTCGTCTCGTTCGACGAACCCATCGCGAACTCGTCCATGTTGGTCTTGCCGAGCATGACAATGCCGGCCGTGGCCAGACGGCTGACCACAGTCGCATCGTAGGGCGGAACAAAACCGGCCAGCATCTTCGAGCCACAGGTGGTACGAACCCCGGCGGTACAGAAGATGTCCTTGTGGGCAAACGGGATGCCGGTCAGCGGCCCGCCCTCGCCGCGTGCCAGCTGCTGATCAGCCCGCTCGGCCGCTGCCAGCGCCTGCGCCGGCTCCACACTGATGAAGCTGTTCAGGCTGCTGTCCAGCGCCTCTATACGGGTCAGCGCATCAGCAGCAAGCTCCCGGCTGCTGACTTCACGGGCGCGCAGTGCGCGGGCGAGCTGTGTGATGGTTGGACGTGACATGCAAACCGGTCGCCGGAGCCCCTACTCGATAACCCGCGGGACGGTATAGAAGCCATCCGCCACGCCGCCCGCATTGCGCTGGTAATCATCACGCCCGTTTGGCTCGGTCACCGCGTCGCAACGCAGCCTCTGCGCCATATCGAGCGGATGAGCCATGGGCGCCACGCTGCCGGTATCGGCCGCCTGCAGCTGATCGACGAAGCTCACGATGCGCCCCAGCTTCTCGACCACGCCATCGATCTCATCGGCGCCAATCTCGAGGCGGGCCAGATGGGCAATCTGCTCCACATTCTGACGAGTCAGTTTCACGGCAACCGGACCATTGATAACGCCAGGCGGGAGGCCACGGCGCAGAAGCGGATAATACACCGCAGTTGCTGAATCCGACCCTCGTTGCTAGATTAGACGGCTTCTGCTTCTCATCACTCGCCAATCGCGGGGCATCATGCTGAAACGGCTGCGGGGATATTTCTCCCACGACCTCTCCATCGATCTGGGCACTGCGAATACGCTCATCTATCTCGCTGGTCAGGGGATCGTGCTCGACGAACCTTCGGTGGTCGCGATCCGGGAAGAGCCCGGCCGTGGCGGCAAGACCGTGGAAGCGGTCGGACTGCAGGCCAAGAACATGCTCGGCCGTACGCCCGGCAACATCACCGCGATCCGGCCGCTGAAGGATGGCGTCATCGCTGACTTCACGGTGACGGAAAAAATGCTGCAGCACTTCATCCGCAAAGCGACGCCGGGCCGTTACTTCCGGCCCAGCCCGCGCGTGGTGGTCTGCGTGCCCTACGGTTCCACCCAGGTAGAGCGCCGCGCGATCCGCGAATCGGCCGAGGGCGCCGGTGCGCGCAAGGTGTGGCTGGTCGAGGAACCGATGGCAGCTGCCGTGGGCGCCGGCATGCCGGTACACGAGGCACGTGGCTCGATGGTGCTCGATATCGGCGGCGGCACCTCGGAAGTCGCGGTGATCTCGCTCAACGGCATCGTCTATGCCGCATCGGTACGCATCGGCGGCGACAAGTTCGATGAGGCGATCATCAATTACGTGCGCCGCAACTACGGCATCCTGATCGGCGAGGCCACCGCCGAGCGCATCAAGAAGGAAATCGGCTCGGCCTTCCCCGGCGATGAGGTCAGGGAAATTTCGGTCAAGGGCCGCAATCTCTCCGAAGGCGTGCCGCGCAGCTTCAGCCTGAACAGCAATGAAATCCTCGAAGCCCTGCAGGAACCGCTGCAGGGTATCGTGCAGGCGGTCAAGCAGGCGCTGGAGCAGACACCGCCCGAGCTTGGCGCCGATGTCGCCGAACGCGGCATCGTCCTGACCGGCGGCGGCGCCCTGCTGCGACTCATCGATAAACTGATCATGGAAGAAACCGGCCTGCCGGTGGTGATCGCCGATGAACCGCTGACCTGCGTCGCACGTGGCGGCGGCCGCATCCTCGAACAGGTGGACAAAATTCCGCCGTCTACGCTCGGGCTGGAGTAACCTCAGCCGATGACGCCGGCTGGAGCACCGATCAACCGGCGCCTCCGGACGCGCTCCCAGCAATCGTCGCCGAAAACGCGGATCCGGCATGGTGTCTTCTTCAGCTGACAGCGAAGCACGAAGCTACCGTAATGCCAGCCCGGGGCTGGCTATCTTCCTGACTGCGACGCTGTCCGTCGTGCTGATGTTTGTCGATCATCGCGGCGCTTATCTGGGCCAGATCCGCACCTGGCTCAGCGCAGCGATCTATCCGCTGCAACTGGCCATCAACTCACCGGCGGCCGGACTGAACTGGATGCAGGACAATCTCGCCTTGCGCAGCACACTGATCAGCGAAAACACCGCACTGCGCAAGCAATCGCTGGTCCATGCCGGGCAACTGCAGCGCATGGCCGCACTGCAGGCGGAGAACCAGCGCTTTCGTGCGCTGCTCGACTCACGCTCACGCGTGGCGGACCGCATGACAGTGGGTGAGGTCCTCGCCGTGGACATGGACCCG
>JBIJCV010000341.1:0-2684 GCA_044344525.1 Gammaproteobacteria bacterium
AGCGATGCAGACGGAATCGGCTGGCTGTGTTTCGACCGGCAGGATGCGGGTGCAAACACCCTGTCTGCTGAAACAATGGCTGAACTCGAGACCTGTCTGGACACCATCGAGACTTCGCGACTCAGGGGACTGGTGGTCCATTCTGGCAAGGCGCGTGGTTTCATCGCCGGTGCTGATATCAACGAATTTCCTGCACTGGATTCCGAGGCACGCGCATATGCCGTGACCAGGCAGGGGCAGCATGTGCTCGCACGCCTGGAGTCCCTGCCCTTTCCCAGCGTGGCTGTATTGAACGGGTTTGCGCTGGGCGGCGGACTGGAACTGGCGCTGGCCTGCACCCGGCGACTGGCAATCGAGGGCAGCGAACCGGTGTATGGTTTGCCCGAGGTTCAACTCGGTTTGCACCCGGGCTTTGGCGGCACGGTACGCCTGACGCAGCTCATCGGTGTGCGCCAGGCGATGGACATGATGCTGACCGGCCGGTCCATACGCCCGGCACAGGCTCTGAAGAACGGACTCGTGGATGCCCTTGCCGCGGCCGATAACTGGCGCGACAGCGCCAGGCAGCTGCTCGCGGCAGGCCAGCGCGGCCTATCCACTCCATGGCTGGATCGTTTGCTGGGCCTTGCGCCATTGCGGCCCAGACTTGCGCGTACGCTACGGCACAAGGTCAGCATAAAGGCTCCGGCCGGACACTACCCCGCTCCGCACGCACTGATCGAGCTGTGGGAAAAACACGGCGGCGAGGCGACTCCGGCAGCTTATGACGCAGAGGCGAAATCGTTTGCCCGACTGGTCATGACGCCGGCATCCCGCAATCTGGTGCGGGTGTTTTTCCTGCAGGAGCGCCTGAAGAAACGTACTGCCGATGCTGCACCGCTGACGCGGGTCCATGTCATCGGGGCCGGCGTTATGGGCGGCGATATTGCAGCATGGTGCGCGCTGCGCGGCCTTGATGTCAGCCTGCAGGACCGCGAACTCAAATTCATCGAACCGGCCCTCGCCCGGGCGCGCAAGCTGTTTGAGCGCAAACTCAGGCGGCCGGATGCCATCGACGGCGCCGTATCTCGCCTGACAGCAGATCCGGAGGGTCGGGGCATTGCCACAGCAGACGTGGTGATAGAAGCGATCTTCGAGGATCTGGCCGTAAAGCGAGAACTTTTTGCGCGCGTGGAACCGCAATTGAAGAGCGGCGCAATACTGGCGACCAATACCTCCAGCATCCGGATTGAGGACCTGAGTAGCTGTCTGCAGGATCCCGGCAGACTGATCGGAGTGCACTTCTTCAATCCGGTGGCCCAATTGCCGCTGGTGGAAATCGTGGCGGCACCTGCCAGCAGCAAGGCATCACTGGATGCCGGAGTCAGCTTCACGCGCCAGATCGGCAAACTGCCCTTGCCCTGCCGCAGTCACCCCGGATTTCTGGTCAATCGTATTCTCGGGCCCTACATCGCTGAAGCACTCGAACTGCTTCGGGAAGGCGTTCCTGCTGCCGAGATCGACCTTGCCGCCACGGATTTCGGCATGCCGATGGGGCCCATCGAACTCGCCGATTCCGTAGGGCTCGATGTGATCGCCCACGTGGCCAGGATCCTTGCACCGGTTATCGGCAGACCGATTGCTCCCGAGATTGAAGAACTGGTGAGTCAGCGGCACCTTGGGCTCAAGACCGGCCAGGGCTTTTATACCTATCAGGAACGAAAGCCCATACGGCCATCGCTGGCACCAGGAAGCTCTGATTCCGAAGTTCAGGACCGGCTGATCCTGTCCCTGCTCAACGAATCGGCCAACTGCCTGCATGAGGGTATCGTGGCGGATGCGGACCTGATCGATGCCGGGGTGATCTTCGGCACGGGCTTTGCGCCGTTCCGCGGCGGGCCGCTGCAGTACGCAAGGGAAACGGGCGTGGATGCCCTGGTCGGGCGCCTGGAGGTGCTCGCAACACAACATGGGTCACGCTTTCGGCCTTCGCCGGGCTGGAACATTCTGGCCAACTGACGTCACAGATTCGATACGGGCGTTCTTCCGCCCCGCAAAAGCTTGCGGTTACAATGAACGCAGATGTCTGACCTGATGCTTACCGAAAATATTCTGCGGCGATTTTCCCCGCTGGACAGCCTCAAGCGGGAAAATGTGGCAGCGCTCGCCAAAAAAATGGAGATCAGGACCCTCGAAAGCGGCAAAATGCTGCTGCGCGAGGGGGATACCGACAAACGCACCTATTACCTGGTGTCCGGCACGCTGGAACTGACGGACCGCAGCGGCAATATCAGGCTGCTGCGCGCCGACAGTTCTGATGCGCACACCCCCGTAACCCCGTTGCTGCCCAGGCGCTATACCGTCAAGGCTGTTGACCACGTCCAGTACCTTTCAGTCGACACTGAACTGCTGGATGTCATGCTGACATGGGATCAGACCGGCAGCTATGAGGTCAACGAACTGCATGGCGACGAGCATACTGAGTCAGATGACTGGATGACGACCCTGCTGCAGACCCGGGCCTTCCACCGTATTCCGCCCGCAAATATCCAGGCCATCTTCATGCGCATGCAGAAGGTGAATTACAACGCCGGCGACGTCATCATCAAGCAGGGTGAGGAAGGCGATTATTTCTATGTCATCACCCGTGGCCAATGCACGGTGATGCGTGAAACCCCCTTGAACAAAGAAGGTATAAAGCTTGC
>JBIJCV010000344.1:0-2680 GCA_044344525.1 Gammaproteobacteria bacterium
CCGTACTGATCACTGCAGGTTTGGCGTTCACTGTCGGGGCCCGAGCCTGGCAGTCAGCGTGAGGCACAGGCGCTGCAGATCATCGGCACGGATGTCGCCCATATGTGCAATGCGGAAGATCTGCCGGCCCAGATCACCCTGCCCGGCATAGATGATGAAACCCTCGGCTTTCAGCGCCGCATGCAACCCGGCATAGCTGCGCTCCGCCGGCAGCCGGTATGACCAGAGCACGCTCGAGTACTCTTCGGGACGCAGCAGTGTCGTCACACCGCTGTCCGCCAACGCCGCATGGATAGACTGTGCACGAGCCAGATAAACCTGACGACGGGCCTCTGCACCACCCTCATCCGCATGCTCGAGCAACGCCTCATGCAAGGCAAAGGCAATCTGCACCGGCAGTGTGAATGGCGAGTATCCATCGCGGTGCTGCGCGGCGTGGTAGGCGTGCAGATCCAGATAGACACTGCCAGCTCGCGCCGCAGGCCCGTCCCACAGATCATTGCGGGCCAGCACGAAGGACAGTCCGGGCGCGCCATGCAGACATTTGTTCGCGGTGCCTGCCAATGCACCGAGATTCCAGTCTGCCGCAGCGATCTGCTCGGCACCGAAACTGCTCACCGCATCCAGCAGCAGCGTCAGGCCGCGAGCCTTGCACAGCCGTCCGACCGCAGCGATATCGTTTAGCCGTCCGGTCGTCGTCTCATGATGCACGATGGCCAGATGGCTAATGGTCGGATCGCGCTGCAGGCAGTCCTCTACCGCGGCCAGATCGACGCCCGCCGTCCAGGCATGCTCTGCGACCCGATGCGGTTTGCCATGTACGGTCAGCATGCGCTGCATGCGCTCGCCGTACACGCCGTTGGCCACCACCAGCGTAGCGCCCTGGTCAGGCGCAAAACTTGCCAGCATGGCTTCCACGGCGCTGGTTCCGGAACCGGCCAGCGTCACAGCACGATAGTCCGGCGCCAGGCTGCCATGCACCTGCGCCAGCCGCAGATTGATATCGCGCAGCAGGGCGGCGAATTCCGGCTCCCGATGGCACCAGTCGCCGGCAGCCAGCGCATTGCGGACCCGGGCGGTGAGTGTCACCGGCCCGGGATTGAGCAGAATCAGTCGCTGGTTTTCGCTTGGCCGCTGCTGCATGGATCAGCCCCCGAGATGCTGCCGGAGGCGCATTGCCACCTCGGCCGGCGTGATCACCGGACGCGGCAGATTCGCCGGCACACCGGGCAGCACCGGCACATGAATGAACAGCGGACCGGATGCCGGTGCCGCGAGCAGTGCCGAAAGTGCTGCCGGCTCACTGGCCGTGGCGACCGATGGATAGCCACAGGCTGCGGCAATGGCACAGAAATCCACATGCGGCGACACGGTGCTCTGGCCACCCGTCGACTCGTGCATGCCATTGTCGACCACGATGTGCACAAGGTTGTCCGGTCGCTGGAAAGCCACCGTGGTCAGCGCGCCAAGCCGCATCAGTGCAGCGCCATCGCCGTCGATGGCAATCACCCGTCGCCGGGGCTGCACCAGCGCGATGCCGAGCGCCAGGCTCACGGCGCAGCCCATTGAGCCCACCATGTACAGCTGATTGGCCCGATCACCCAGCGCATAGAGTTCCCGGCCCATGTAACCGGTGGTCGCCACCAGTACGTCGCGACCGGAATCAGCCGCACGGATCGCGGCGAGCATCGCTTCACGCCGGGCAACCGCCGGCGGACGCGCAACCGATAACGGCTTGAGCGGCACAGGCGCTCTGAGATCGCCGCCCAGCGCGCTATCCGCCACGCTGCCCTTGCGCATGACCAGCGCATAGGGCCGCTGCTCAGTCCGCATGTGGGCCACTGCGAGATCAAGCGCCGGCGCAATCGCCGCCTCGCTGTCCGGGAACAGCGCCCAGGGAATATCCATCAACTCCAGCATGCGCGGCGTGATCTGTCCCATCAGTTCGTGCTGCGGCTCATCGGCATGGCCGCCAGGTTCGCCGCGCCAGGTCACGATCAGCAGTATCGGGATGCGGAAAATCCAGGTCAGCGAAGTGAGTGGATTGACCGCGTTACCCAGACCGGAGTTCTGGAACATCGCCACCGCACCGCAGCCACCGAGCTCGGCACCGGCTGCGATCGCCACCGCATCACCCTCGTTGGCGGCCGCGACATAGCGCAGCTGGCTGGACCCGATCGTGTAGTTGATGAATGGCGTCAGATAGGAACAGGGCACACCGCTGTAGACGCTGAAACCGCGCTCGGCCGCAGCGGTGACGAAACTCCCGGCAGTAATCATGCAAAACTGCCCGCGGCCACCACGTCTTCCAGACTGTCGATATCCAGCCAGTGCCCGGTGGTATAGATCACCCGCACACGCTCACCACTGCGCACCAGCTCGCTGAGCAGATGATGCAGCTTGGCCCTGCGGTTTTCCGGCCGTGCCGCCAGCGCAGCAACAGTCGCACGGAAACGCGGCAGTGCCACTGCAGATATCTTCATGACACCCATCCACTCGCCGTGGACGCTGTTCTCGGGCAGATCCTCCCCGGCGCGCTCCAGAAAAGTCTGCTGATAGAAGGCGCGACGCGAATGCGGCTGCGTACAACTGACGTAGTCGGCCGCCCTGCCCCGGTTTACCGACTCATGCCATTCGGTATCCACGACGATGGCAAAGTCGTCATCGGTCTCGGCCAGCG
>JBIJCV010000345.1:0-2672 GCA_044344525.1 Gammaproteobacteria bacterium
GTGCTGCATCAACCAGCCCGGTACCCAGTACCAGCCCGAGGCCGGGACCAATACCATCGGCATAGCTGCGGATCGCAGCCAGCTCGGTGTCCGAGGGTAGAGCGCCCTCGCCTTCCAGCAACTGTACCAGCCTCAACCTGCAACCGAGTCTGGTACGGATACGCTGCAATTCCCCGGCATCAAAGCACTGCACGATCGCTGCATCGCCGGGACCTGAATAGCCATGGCGGCTCAGGCAGGCAAGCATCTTTTCTGCCACATCAATGCCGTGTTCGTGATGCCAGGCGGGTGATTTCACCTCCGGGTAAAGACCGACACAACGCCCGGTGGAATGATTCAGTCCGTGGATGAAACGGACTTCCTCGTCGAGAGTCGAAATTGAAAAACTGCCGGCAGCGGCGGGAAACCGGCCGGGATAGCGCAACTGACTGCTCCCCGCCCGACGTCGCTCGCCCACCGCCAGTTGCCGGATTTCTGCCAGATCGAAATCGACACAGTAGTGGCGCCCGTCCGCTCGCGCCCTTCCGGGAAAGCGCATCGCCACATCGCTGAGATCGTCCAGATGCAGATCGTGAAAAACGATCAGCTCGCCATCACGCGTGGCAACCACATCCTGTTCGAGAAAATCCGCACCCATCGCATGCGCCATGGCCTTTCCGGCCAGCGTATGCTCGGGCAGATAGGCCGATGCACCCCGATGCGCGATAACCAGAGGCCGGATTGCCATCATCAGTGCATCGTGGTGCTTATTCTTCGCCCGCAACCCCCAGGCGCTTCTGCATCAGCGGACTGGTCGTCGTGTACTGCAGGTGGACTTTCTTGCCTGGTTCCACGATTGCCTTGGCCGCGAACGCAGCCAGTGCAGCCTCGTGAAACCCGCTCAGGATGAGCTTCTTCTTGCCCGGATAATCACAGATATCGCCGATGGCGAAGATACCAGGGATATTGCTCTGGAATTTCTCGGTATCGACCACGATGGTCTTCTTGTTGAACTCCAGCCCCCAGTTCGCAATGGGGCCAAGCTTTGGCGACAGGCCGTAAAACACCAGCACATGGTCCGCATCGAGAATTTCGCAGCTGCCTGACTTTGTAGTGACCTCAACGCCAGTCATCCGCGAACCGTCCATGCGCAGCCCCGTCGGGTTCGCCAGTTCAACAAGCTGTACCTCGCCACGAGCTGCGCGTTCCTTGAGAAGCGCCACCGAAGCCGGTGCTGCACGGTACTCGTCGCGTCGATGCACAAGTGTAAGCGCCGCAGCCTTCGGCCCCAGCGCCAACGCCCAGTCCAGCGCTGAATCGCCACCACCGAAAATCACCAGCCGCTTGCCGGCAAAGATACCGGGATCTTTCACGTGATAATGGATCTGCGTGCCTTCAAGCGCATCCGCACCCTCGACGTGTACGCGGCGTGGCTGAAACGAACCGACGCCGGCCGCGATGAATACCGTCTTGGCGAAGAACTGCTTGCCCTCACTGGTACGGGCCGAAAAACCACCGTCGGCCGTCTCGAGTTCCACGAGTTCCTCACCCAGATGAAAGGTCGGGTGAAAGGGCTCAATCTGCTTCATCAGATTCGCCACCAGCTCACCACCGGTACAGACCGGTACGGCCGGAATGTCATAGATGGGCTTGTCGGGATACAACCAGGCGCATTGACCGCCGGGAGCCGACAGCGTGTCGACGAGATCTGCCTTGATCCCCAGCAGACCCAACTCGAACACCTGAAACAGCCCGGCCGGACCCGCCCCGATGATCAGGGCATCTGTATTGATCGTCATGATTTTGAACCGGAATTAAAGCAATCTACACCGGGACATCCGGCAGGCTGGCGATGGTACGTGAGCCTCGGCTGTTCAAACAAGCACGACGCCAGGGAAAGGCGCTGCCTGTCCGGCTGTCAGTCCAGCTTGAACTCAATCACGTCCCAGCGAGCTGTATCCTCATGGCGGGCGTGGTGGCGAATGGCATCGACGAGTGTGCGCTCATTCCACTCCACCACATCGGCCGAACGGTCGATGATCAGCTTCTTCAGGGATACCGTCTCCCCGAAGGACTTGACTGCTACGATCGGCTTGCTGAAAGCACCGGCCACATCCATCTGGAAGGTCACCAGGTCCGGGTTGGATTCGTAGATTGAAACCGGCAGCACCATGATCTCGGCCGCCTTGATCTGGTTGCGCAACTCTTCTTTCAGGCCTTCCTTGCCGCCCGGCGGAATCCGGTCGGGATCGCTGGTAGCCAGATACAGAAAGTTATCCCGACTCTCGAGATACTCGAAAACCCGCAGATAATCCGGGTGCTTCTCGAACAGATGACTGACGAAGACCCGAATGGGTGTTTTATCGGACAAATCCCGTCCTCCACTCAACGCCTGAGGAACATACTACAGTTCCTGTTGCCCGCAGTCCCAGCAGCATTACACTCCCGGTCCAGATGCGCCTTCTCGTATACAACATCCGCTATGCCATTGGAGCCGGAGCCCCGCCGCAAATGCCGGTACCAGGGGCAGGTTACCTCTTTGGCACCCCCGGAAACCTCGACAACATCATAAATTTCGCCAAGTCCGTCACGCCAGATGTGGTGGGCCTGATCGAAGTGGATGTCGGGTCGATGCGCAGCGGCGGGGTCAATCAGGCCGAAGTCATCGCAGATGCCCTAGGGCATTACTCACG
>JBIJCV010000052.1:0-8578 GCA_044344525.1 Gammaproteobacteria bacterium
TGCACGAACGGGCCCTGCCGCCATCACCGGGCGTGGTGGCCCTGGTCCTTATCCTCACCTTCCTGCCCGCCGGCATGATCGCCGTACAGCCTGATCTGGGCACCGCAATCCTGATTGTGCTGTCCGGTGCCGTCGTGATCTTTCTCGCCGGCCTCGGCTGGCGTTACATCGTGGCCGCTGCAGCACTCGCTGCAGCGGCAATGCCGGCACTGTGGATGGTCATGCACGAATACCAGCGCAAGCGCGTGCTGACCCTGCTTGATCCGGAAAGCGATCCGCTGGGCGCCGGGTATCACATCATCCAGTCGAAAATCGCCATCGGTTCCGGCGGTGTCTTCGGCAAGGGCTGGCTCAACGGCACGCAGGGCCAGCTGGAATTTCTTCCCGAGCGGCACACGGACTTCATCTTTGCCGTGATCGGTGAGGAATTCGGCCTGTTAGGCGCACTGGCCCTGCTGATGCTCTATCTGTTCATCGTCGGCCGCGGCCTGTTTATCGCTGCCAACGCACCAGATACCTTTTCACGCCTGCTGGCCGGAACGCTCAGCACCACATTCTTTTTTTATGTGTTCGTCAACACGGCCATGGTGATGGGCCTGATCCCCGTAGTCGGCGTACCGTTACCGCTGGTCAGCGCCGGCGGCACCTCGATGGTGACCCTGATGGCGTGTTTCGGTATTCTGATGTCCATTCACACCCACCGGAAACTGGTAGCTCGATGATTCCGACCCTCCACGGCCGGCAACGGGCGGCGGCGCTGCTTGCCGCACTGATTGTCACTACAGGTGCTCTCATCCTGAGCGCCGCACCCGCCTGGAGTCTCGATCTAGAGCGTCCCGAGGTGCGCGAGTTCATGGCTGAACTGGTGGCCAAAGACGGCTTCGAGACGCAGTACCTGAACACGGTGTTCAGCGGCATCGAATCAAAGCAGGCCATCATCGACGCGATGACCCGGCCGGCCGAAAAGGTCAAACCCTGGTTCGAATACCGGGCGATTTTCCTGACCCCACGCCGCATCAGCAGTGGCGTCGATTTCTTCCGCGAACATGCGACCGAACTGCAGCAGATCGCACGGGAAACCGGGATACCGGCAGAAATCATCGCGGCGATCATCGGCGTTGAAACCTTCTATGGCACCAGAACCGGCAGTTACCGGGCCGTCGATGCGCTGGCGACGCTGGCCTTCGATTACCCGCCGCGCAGCACGTTCTTTCGCGGCGAGCTGCGCCAGCTGTTTTTGCTGGCCCGCGACGAACAACTCGATATCACCCAGATGACCGGCTCCTATGCCGGTGCACTCGGCCCACCGCAGTTCATCCCGAGCAGCTATCGAAATTTTTCGGTGGATGGCGACAAGGATGGCCGACGCAACCTCCTGTCTGACTGGAACGATATCTTCGCCAGTGTCGCGAACTACTTCGTCGTCCATCACTGGCAGCCGGCGCAACCGGTAGCCGTGCGTGCCCAGCTGAAACCAGACAACACGCGCGGCGAAACGGAAAATGAGCTGGTGATGCGCGATACGGTCGAGTCACTCAGGCGTCAGGGCGTGGAGTTCACCACGGACCTGCCATCGAAAGCACCGGCGATGCTGATCACCCTGGCGGGCGAAGACGGCGCGGAGTATTGGGTCGGATTCCAGAACTTCCACACCATCACGCGCTACAACCGCAGCCCGATGTATGCACTGGCCGTGTTCCAGCTCAGCGAAGCGATTGCGACCGGCGTCAGCCAGACCGATGCTGCGCCCTGAACAGTATCTGGCGATCGGCCTGGGCACCTGCCTGCTCGTTGCCGGCTGCTCTACACTGGAGCCCGGCCGGTCCGCACCTCCAACCCCCGTCGCACGCGCACCGGCGACAGCTCCTCCACCACTGCCAGTCCCGGCAACACCCGCACCTGTACCCCGTGCCGGAAACCCGCCCTTCTATGAGGTCTACGGCGAACGCTACTTCGTCATGCCCAGCAGCGAGGGCTACCGGCAGACCGGCATTGCGTCGTGGTATGGCCAGGCCTTTCATGGCAAACGCACCTCGAGCGGCACGATCTACAACATGTATGAGTTCAGCGCCGCACACAAAACCCTGCCGCTGCCCTCGCTGGTGCGAGTCACGAACCTCAGCAACGGCAAGAGCGTGGTGGTGACAGTCGATGATCGCGGGCCCTTCGTAAAGAACCGGCTCATCGACCTGTCCTATGCTGCAGCCAAAGAACTCGACATCGTGCGCAGCGGTACAGCCGAGGTTGAGGTGGAGGCGCTGGGCGGAGCGTCCGGCGCAGGACCGGTGATCGTGTACAGCCCCGGCAGCGGTCCTTCAGCCCCCGCAGCAACAGGCGGCAGCATCGCACCAGCACTGGTGCCCGCCCAGCATCTCTACATGCAGGTAGGCGCCTTCGGCAGTCGCGCCAACGCCGAGCGACTCAAGACCCATCTTGAAAGCAATGGTGTCAGCAAGGTCGTCATCCGCTACGATGCATCTGCCGGCAAGACCCTGTACCGCGTGCGTATCGGCCCGCTGTCGGGAGCAGATGAATACGACGCGCTGGCAACCCGTATTGCACCCTTGCACTCAGGCAGTCCGAGCCTGGTGACGGAATCGCCCACTGCCGGTGATTCGCTGTCCGGCGGCTGATCTGCGGGCAACCAGTACCCCAATCCTCTACAGTGTTTTCAGGAGTCCGCATCGAATGACGCAACGTACGCTGACCCGCGTATTGGCCAGCATTTGGCTGATCGCATTGTGCGCCGGTGTGGCGCACAGCGCCGAAGGCTTGCAGATTCCTGCACCGCCAGCCATCAGTGCCAAAGCCTACATGCTGGTGGACCACGCCAGCGGACAGACGCTGGCCAGCCTGCGCGAAACAGAGCGCCTCGATCCCGCCAGCATCACCAAGCTGATGACCGCCTATGCGGTATTCCGCAGCATCAAGAGCAAACGGATCGGACTCGAAGACCCGGTCACCATCAGCGACACAGCCTGGCGGACTGGCGGCTCGCGTTCGTTCGTCAGCCTCGGCAGCCAGGTGCCGGTTTCGGTGCTGCTGCAGGGCATGATCATCCAGTCCGGCAACGATGCGAGCGTCGCGCTGGCTGAGCATGTGGCGGGCAGTGAGTCGGCATTTGCCGACCTGATGAACCAGTACGCCAAAGAACTGGGCATGAAAGACACCAGCTACCGCAACGCGACCGGATTGCCGGATCCCGCGCACTACACCACCGCAGCCGACATCATCAAGGTGGCCAACGCAATCATCCGCGAATTTCCCGAGTACTACCGCTGGTATTCGCAGAAGGATTTCAGCTGGAACGGCATTACACAGAGCAACCGCAACGGCCTGCTGTGGCGGGACAGCACTGTAGATGGCATGAAGACCGGTCATACCGATACGGCTGGCTACTGCCTGGTGTCTTCAGCCCTGCGTGATGGCATGCGGCTGGTCACCGTGGTGCTGGGCACCGACAGTCCGGCAGCCCGTGAACGCGACTCGCATACGCTGCTCAACTACGGTTATCGCTTCTGGGAGACAAAACGGGTTCTGACCGCCGGACAGACGCTAAACGAATCGCGCGTCTGGAAGGGCGAGGCCGAACTGGTCAATATCGGCGTCAAGCAGGACATCTGGGCGACGCTGCCACGCGGGAGTGCGGAGCAACTCAACTCGAAGCTTTCGCTGCCGGTGCAGCTGATCGCCCCGCTGGACACCGGCGTTGCGCTCGGCAAGGTACGCATCAGCCTGGGCGACAAGCTGATCGCCGAGGCGAACCTGTATCCGCTCAAGCCGGTACCAACGGGATCGCTCTGGCGACAGGGGCGTGACACGGTACTGCTCTGGCTCGAATAGGGAGCTACCGGAACATGGCTGCACCGCTGCACACTGCCTGGTTCAACGGCAGCTTCATGCCCTTGTCGGAAGTCCGCATCTCGCCGCTGGACCGTGCGTTCCTGTTCGGCGATGCCGTCTACGAGGTCATTCCGGTTTATGCCGGACAGACTTTTCTGCTCGACCCGCATCTGGACCGCCTTGAACGCAGCCTGCGCGAGATCTGCATCCGCAATCCACTCCGCCGTATGGAGTGGATCGACATCATCCATGGCCTGATCGAACAGAACGGCGGCGGGAATCTTTCCGTCTATCTGCAGGTAAGTCGCGGCGCCGACCGCCAGCGCGATCACGCCTTTCCACCAGACAGCGTGCCACCGACCGTATTCTGCATGGCATCGACGCTCACCGAACCGCATCCCGAACAGCTCGGCATGCGCGCGATCACCCGGCCCGACCAGCGCTGGTCGCGTTGCGATATCAAGTCCACGGCCTTGCTCGCCAATCTGCTGGCCCGTCAGGCAGCACGCGACGCCGGCGCCGGTGAAGCGATTCTGCTGCGTGACGGCCATCTGTCCGAAGGTTCAGCAAGTTCGGTGATCATCGTCGAGAAAGGCGCACTGATCCGGCGGCCGGCCGGCCCGGAGGTACTGCCAGGCACCACCACGGATGCGGTATTTGCCGCTGCAGCCAGATCCGGCCTCGCCTGCCGTGACGAGATGATCAGCGAACAACGCCTGCGGCAGGCCGATGAGATATGGATCGCAGCCGCCACCCGTGGCATCACTCCGGTGCTGGAACTCGATGGCAAAAAAATCGGCGACGGTCGCCCCGGTCCGGTGTGGCGACAGGTTGCCGCCGCATTTGAGGCCATGAAGCCGCATGGAACGGCCCATTGAGCGAGGAAACGCTGATCGAGTTTCCCTGCGCCTTCCCCCTGAAGGTGATGGGACTCAATCAGCCGACCTTCGAACAGTATGTGGTCGAAATCGTCCGCACCCACGCAGGCTCCGCTGCGCTGGGCAAGGTCGATACGCGACCCAGTCGCAACGGACGCTATATCGCGGTCACGATCAACTTCACCGCAGCGAGCAGAACGCAGCTCGACGATATCTACCGCACCCTGAGCGGCAGCGAGCAGGTATTGTTCCTGCTCTGACTACAGGAAACTGCCCGTGTCCAGGCCGCCACCACCGCCCGTCGTCATCCGCCGGCTGCCCGGGCTCACCGACTACGCCGCGGCAGTCTCGGCCATGCAGCGCTTTACCGGCGAACGTCAGCCGGAAACTGCCGATGAACTGTGGCTGCTCGAACATCCACCGGTCTACACGCTGGGCCTGAATACCGACCCGGCACATCTGCTCGGTACAGGCACGGTACCCGTCGTACAGACCGACCGTGGTGGCCAGGTGACCTACCATGGTCCCGGCCAGCTGATCGTCTATGTGCTGGTCGATCTGGCGCGGGCGAAGCTCGGCATCCGCGCGGTCATCACGGCACTGGAAACAACAGTGATTCGCCTCGTCAGCGATTATGGCATCAGCGCTCTTGCACGCAGCGATGCACCGGGTGTCTATGTGAACGGGAGCAAGCTGGCCAGCGTCGGCCTGCGCATCCGGCATGGTGCGACCTATCACGGCCTCGCACTCAATGTCGCGATGGACCTGGCGCCATTTTGCGGCATCAACCCCTGCGGCCACGCAGGTCTTGCCGTGACCTCGCTGGAGGAGCTCGGCGTTCCGGCCGATCTGCGCGCCACTGCGGAAATATTGCTGACCGGGTTGTTGCAGGAACTGGGGCTGAAAGCCGGTCCGTCAGCGACGGGCTTGCCGTAGTTCATTGTCCAGCCGCTGCAGACGTTCCGGTGTGCCCACATCAGTCCAGCGTCCGGCGTGGTACTCACCGCTCACCTGCGCGCTTGCAACGGCTGCACGCAGCAGCGGCGCCAGCGGAAAACGTCCTGGCTGTGCGCCACTGAACAGTGCGGGGGACAGAATCGAGATCCCGGCAAAGGTCAGCTGCGCAGGACCCTCGACATCCGGGCTGACGATCCGCTCGCCACGCAAGACAAAATCACCGCGCGGATGATGCTCGGGATTCGCCACCAGCACGAGGTGCGCGAGCATGCCGGACGGCAGGGCGCGCAGCGCGTAGTGAAAATCACAACTGATGTCGCCATTCACCACCCAGAATGGCTGCGGGCCGAGCAGCGGCAAGGCATGGTGGATTCCCCCGCCGGTCTCAAGCGGCTCCGGGCCTTCCTCGCTGAAGCGCAGGCTGACGCCATACCGTGCGCCATCACCGAGGTACTCACGCAGTTTCTCGCCCTGCCAGGAGAGATTGACGACCAGTTCGGTGATCCCGGCGCGCGCCAGCGCCTCGATGTGATAATCGATCAGTGGCTTGCCGCCTGCTGTCAGCAGCGGTTTGGGCAGTTCGCTGGTCAGAGGCCGCATCCGCTCGCCACGGCCGGCTGCAAGAATGAGTGCGCGCATGCGCCAATGGTACGGTGAAAACTGGTCCGACCGCGATGCGCAGCCGACCGTTATACTTCCGCCCGTCGATTCCGGCCTGGACTCCCTGGGGGCGCCTTGCGACGTGCACTGCTGATATTGATGTGGGCCGCGGCCGCCGCAGGCGCTGCCGAACCGCCACCGGTGCCGGTATACGGCTGCGCCATCCCTGCGCCTGAGCCGCTCGAACCGCGCACAGATGTCAGTGCGGACATCGTCGATATACTCAGCGGCGACCTGGAAGTGGATCTCAACGGTCCGGCGATATTCAAGGACCGGCTGGTACTCCGGCGCAGCGATATCCAGCTGGGTGCCGATGGCGCGCACTACGACCGCAGCAGCGGCGAGTTTGAACTCACCGGCAACATCGAACTGCGCAACGCGGATACCTGGCTCGGCGGTGACTCGGCCAGTTACAACACGGAAAGCGGCCTGTTCAGGATCGATGCGGCACGGTTCGAGCTGCATACCCTGCCGGCACGCGGCTCGGCTGACAGCATCACGCTGGAGGAAACCCGGCTGCTGACGCTGACGGACGCAACCTACACCAGCTGCGCGCGCGGCAAGGACGACTGGCTGCTGCGCGCTGACACCCTCAGCATCGACCGGGAAACCGGCGTAGGCACAGCGCGCAATGCGCGCCTGGAATTCAAGGGCGTACCGATACTCTACTCACCCTGGCTGACCTACCCGGTCGACGGACGACGCCGGTCCGGGTTGCTGCTGCCGGATT
This sequence comes from Gammaproteobacteria bacterium, assembly GCA_044344525.1. Taxonomy (GTDB): domain Bacteria; phylum Pseudomonadota; class Gammaproteobacteria; order Steroidobacterales; genus SHZI01. Next base: position 7,069 of record JBIJCV010000052.1, read on the forward strand.
TCGGCAGCGGCGGCCAGCGCGGGCTGGAGGTGGCCGTACCTTACTACTTCAATCTCGCGCCCAACTACGACGCCACGGTTACCCCGCACTACATGTCGAAACGCGGCCTGCAGGCACAGGGTGAATTCCGCTATCTGTCCGACAGCTCTGTCGGCGTGCTCAGCGGGGATTTTCTGCCCGACGATGATGTCACCGGGGAGGACCGCGCACTGATTCACTGGTACAACCAGTCGGCGCTGAGCGACCGTTGGCGGGCAACCGTCGATGGCACGGAGGTGAGCGACTCGGCTTATTTCGAGGATCTTTCCACCGGCCTCGGCAATGCCAGTCAGACCCATCTCCGCCAGCATGTGGATTTCGAGTACTTCGACAACACCTGGTCTGCCCTGTTGCGGCTGGAGGACTACCAGACTCTCGACGATTCGCTGACTGCGGATGAACAACCCTACCAGCGCCTGCCGCAGCTGACGGTCAACGGCTACTGGCCGAACAACCCGCTGGGCCTCGAGTACCAGCTGCAATCCGAGCTCACTTACTTCAACCGCGATACCGGCACGACCGGCCTGCGCAGCAATCTCCGGCCGCAGATCGCCCTGCCACTGCGCTTCGGTGCCCTGTCGGTGGATTCCTCAGCCGCCTTCGACTACACGGCCTATTCGCTTGATGAGACGACGCCCGGCGCTGCGGAATCGCCCAGTCGCAGCGTGCCGATCTACAGCATCACGCTCGGTACCCTGCTCGAGCGCGTCTGGGGCCAGGACAGCGTATGGCGGCAGACCATCGAACCGCGGGTACAGTTCGTACACGTGCCGTTCGAGGACCAGAGCGACATGCCGGTCTTCGACACCATCCAGCCCGAATTCGATATCGTGCAGCTGTTCCGCACCAATCGCTTTGTAGGCCTCGACCGTCTCGGCGATACCGACCAGCTCAATCTGGGCATCACCACCCGCCTGATGCGCTCGGATGATGGCTCGCAGGTACTCACCGCAACCGTTGGCGAAACACGCTATTTCAGTACGCGCAACGTGACGCTGCCGGGTGAGCCACCCAGCGACGACAGCGGCTCCGACTACATCGCCGAGCTCGGCATGAACATCAACAACCAATGGAACCTCGATCTCGGCTACCAGTGGGATTCCGACGAGAACGTCACGCGCATGGCCGAGGCACGCGTGATGTACAAACCGGCTTTTAACCGCATCGTCAATCTTTCCTATCGCTACCGGCGCGACTCACTGCGTGAAATCGACATCACCGGCACCTGGCCGATCGCCGATCGCTGGAGTTTCGTGGGCCGTTACGACTACTCCCTGCTCGATAACCAGGTGCTGGAAAGCTTCTTCGGACTGGAGTACTCAACCTGCTGTTGGGGGCTGCGGCTGGTTACCCAGCGCAACCTGACCAGCCGCGACGGCGACTCGGATACCGCCGTCACGCTGCAGCTGCTGCTGAAAGGCTTTGGCGGCACCGGCAGCCGTCCGGAACAGCTGCTTGACCGTGGTACTCT
>JBIJCV010000347.1:0-2664 GCA_044344525.1 Gammaproteobacteria bacterium
CCAGATGCCGAAAAACAGGCCGACGCCGGCGCTGAAGCCGAAAGCGAGCGCGATGGCCAGCGGTGAGACCTGCGTGTTCCAGCCGACGAACTTTGCCAGCAGCGCAGCGATTCCGGTGCCGAGCAGGATGCCGACAGTTCCACCGAGCATGCATAACACCATCGCTTCGATGACAAACTGCAACAGGATATTGCGCTGGCTTGCACCCAGTGCCTTGCGGATGCCGATCTCCCGGGTACGTTCCGTGACGGTCACCAGCATGATGTTCATGATGCCGATGCCGCCGACCACCAGGCTGATGCTGGCGATGCCGGCCAGCAGGATCGCGAAGATGTTTGCCGCTGCTTCGCGCACGTTGAAGAACTGGCGCGGGTCGGCAATGCTGAAATCGTTGTCCTTGCCGGGCATGATCTGGTGCTCACGACGCAGTACCCGCTCGATTTCGACAATCGCCCGTTCCACGGTGACGCCGGGTGCCATCTGCGCGCTGATCGAGTCGATCTGGGAAGTGCCATAGACGCGGTAGCGGGCGGTGTAGAAGGGGATCCAGATCTGCTCGTCCACGTTGCGAAAGCCGCTGGCGCCCTTTTCGGCGAGCACGCCGACCACTTCGAAAGCCAGACCCTTGATGTAGACCGTCTGGCCGACGATCGCAGCGCTGGTGCTGCCGAGCTTCGCCGGTACGCCGCTGCCGAGTACCGCGACCGACCGGCGGTTGGCATCTTCAGCATTGCTGAACAGACGGCCAGAGGCCAGATCGTAGCCCTGCACCGCAGAGAAATTTGCGCTGACGCCGACCACGCGCAGGTTTTCATTCCGGTTGCCGATCTTGATCTGCAGCTGACCGCCTATCTCCGGTACCACGGCGCGTACCGACGGTACGCCGGTGGCAATTGCCGTCGCATCGTCGATGCTGAGCGTCGCGCTGCTGCGGGCGACGCCCATCTGCATGAAACTGCCGGCACGCACGCTGAGCACGCTCGCGCCCAGTGCATCTATCTGTTCGTCGACCGCCGCCCTGGCGCCCGAGCCGATGGCGATCATGGTGATGACCGAGGCCACGCCGATGATGATGCCGAGCATGGTCAGAAAGGCGCGGAACAGATTGGCCCTGACTGACTGCAGCGCAACCAGGATCATCTCGGTGATCAACATGAGCTCATTCCTTCTTGGTCTGATTCATGCCAGGCATGCCGGTGAACTTTCGCATCTGCTGCTGCAGCCGTTGCTGCGATTCGACCAGACCGGAACTCGGCAGCATGTAGACCGGCTCTGATTCGCGCAGGCCGGCCAGCACTTCGCTGTAATCCAGATCGGTGACGCCGGTGCGCAGCTCTGTGGCCACGGGTTTTCCGTCTCGTTGCACGAACACCCAGTAGCGATTGCTGAACTGATAACTGCCATCGGCACTGGCAGCGCTGTCCGGCACGTTTGGCAGGGCGTTGGCGCGCAGCTGTTCGCGCGCAATCTCCTCGCTGAGGCCGACCAGTCCTGCCGAGGTGGCCAGATCGCGGTCGGTGCGCAGCGCATTGGTCGGGATGGCCAGTACGCCCTTGCGTTCGGTGATCAGGATCGCGACATCGGCGTTCATGCCGGGTTTCAGCAGGCCGTCGTCATTGCTCAGCACGATGCGCACGGCAAAGGTCGTTACCGTCTGGTCCGCGTTGGCCTGCGGTTCGACCTTCAGTACCTTGCCCGTAAAAGGCTGGTTGGGGAATGCCGTGACAGTGACCACGGCCGGCAGGCCGGGTGTGATCTTGCCGATGTCGGTTTCGTCGACCAGCGTACGGACCTGTACGCTGCTCAGATCAGCCATCTTCAGCAGCAGTGTGCCGCCACCGACATCCATGGTTGGTGAGGAGATCACCTGACCTTTCTCGACCAGTTTTTCGATGATCGTACCGGTGATCGGGGCACGCAGGTCGGTGTCATCGAGCTGAATCCGGGCGGTCTCCACCGCGACGTTCGAGCGCACGACGTCTGCTTTTGCATTGGCCAGCTCCAGCTGTGACTGTTCGTACTCGACATCGTTGATGATCTTTTCAACCAGCAGCTTTGCCGATCGCTGGTTCTGGGCCTCGGCTATCGAGCGACGGGCCTTGGCTGCTTCCAGTTGCGCCTGAGCCTGGGCCAGCGAATTGCGCGGGGTGCGCTTGTCGATCTGCACCAGCAGCGTGCCGGCCTCGACCAGCTGGCCGGTCTCGGCGCTGAGTTCAAGAATCTGGCCCGAGGCCTTGGACTTGAGTTCCACGGTGAGCGCGGGCTCGATCTGTCCGGCTGCTTCGACCGCAACGCGTATATCGCGTTTGTTGACCGGGACGGTCTCGTAGGTGGCCTGGACCTGGTCGGCGGGACGTCCGCAGGCGGTCAGCAGGATGACGATCAGGGTCAGTGGCCAGAACTTCGGTTTCATGGGCGACCTTTTTGCCGGTTGACGGTGTCTGATTCGATCCGCCCGTCGAGCAGGCGGATCGTGCGGTGGGCGTTGGTGGCCACGCCAGCGTCGTGCGTGACCATGACGATCGTATTGCCGGCGGCATGCAGCCCGGCAAACAGTTCGAGGATGTCGTGGGCGGTGATCGAATCGAGATTGCCGGTCGGCTCATCGGCCAGCAGCAGACTCGGGCGCGTTACCAGCGCGCGGGCCACCGCCACGCGCTGGCG
>JBIJCV010000029.1:0-9710 GCA_044344525.1 Gammaproteobacteria bacterium
GCCCAGCAGGGCCCAGCCGAAACCGAAGAACATCTCGTGGGCATGCCACTGCACGTTTGAATAGCCACTGTTCGGCAGACCGATGGCGCCGGCAAACAGCAATGCCCAGATGATCGGCAGTGTCAGACCGGACAGACAGGTGAGAATGAAGAACGGCCGGAATCCGACCAGCCAGACAGGATGCTTGGAGAAACCCACTTCAGCGCGACCTTGAGCGTAGTAATTGCCCCTATGATGCCAGCCGTCCGGTCTGCGTGCGAACCGCATGCCATGCAGACGGATCCCCATGCGCGCCTTCCTCTTGGCAGCTCTGGCTGATGGCCATACTATGGCGCGTATACGTACTGGTCATCTGGTGGCGGAACTGGCGATGAAGAGGCTCAATACGGCACAGCGATTCTGGATACTCGGGTCGCTGGCGATGTTGGCAACGACCGTGGTCATCATTTTCATGCAATGGCCATTGCGTGACCCGGAGGTGATGGCTGATCTGCAGGCGCCGGAATGTGCCCAGTGGCGCGAACTGCCTGCGGAGCGGGTCAACGATGCCTGGCCAATGACCGGCGATGCATGTTTTCAGTTGCGCACGCTGATGGTCCGCGATCGGGTTGCCATCTCCTCGACAGCTGAATATGACGAACATCGCAAGGCAACAGGCATCAGGCGGGCGATGAAGTCGCTGCTGACCTGGGCATCTATCATGGGCGGCATCTATGTGATTGCCTGGGTCAACAGCCGTATAGCGGCGAAGGCACTGGAACTCAAGGCGCGGAAATCCAGATAAGCGGCATCAGCCCCGGCACAGGTATCCGTAGCCATGTTAATTGCAATCATCGTCGGGTCTTTCGTCGGCACCGCCGCGGCCTGGTTCCTGTCCGTGCGCGTGCTGGAACTGCTCGCAAACCGCTATACCAATACTCCGGCACAGCGTCGCTTCATGAAGGTGATGGGTGGGGTATTGGGCGCGATAGCAATGGCACCGGCAATATTCATCAGTGTGTTCCTGTCCAGCTATCTGGACCGGGAGTTCAACCTGCAGGTTACCGGGGGGCTCTGGTTGCTGCACGCACTGGGGCTTGCGCTGGTCACTGCGCTGACCGTAATGGGCGCGACGGCTATGGGTGCCGTACTGGGTATTATCGGTGCACGCAGTCTGTATCCCGCGTCGCGCCGTTGAACGACTGCCGCTGCGCATGGCCAGGAAGTCGCATACAAGACGCTCAAGCAACAAGATCATCGCCGGTGTACTTGCCGGTATTGCCAAAGCGATTGGTCTCGATCCGGGTCTCGTCCGGCTGATGTATCTGTTTGGCGCGTTTTTCAGTGTGGTGCTTCCAGCCGTGATCATCTACCTGGTTCTGTGGGCCTGGATGCCACCTCCGGAAAGCGGCGATGCGCCAGAATGAATGCCGGTATACTCCGCCGCCATGAGTAACAGGAAAAAGTTCTATCGTTCGGCGAAAAAGCGTCTACTCGGGGTCTGCGGCGGGCTCGCTGAAGGCTTTGGCGTCAGTCCCGATCTTGTCAGGTTGTACTGGATTATCGGTACAGCCGGCAGCATGATTCTGCCCGGCATCGTGATCTACATTTTCCTCTGGACCTGGATGCCGGCACCGCTGCCTCAGTCCGGCCAGACGGATTTGGGCGGCTCGTAGCGCGACAGCATCTGCAGGTAGTTGCCGCGTTCGAAGGCGACCGGGTCGGGCGAGTTCTTCTGCGACAGGCTGCCTTTGAGCTGGCGCAGCGATTCGTATCCGTTCTGCTGCATCCACGCGAGTACACCGTCGTGCAGCCGCTCGATCTGGCCCGGGCCGTTGGTCAGCAGCGCACTGCACAGGTGCGTGACATCGGCTCCGCACAGCAACATCTTCAGCGCATCTTTTACCGTGTGCACACCGCCGGTGGCGGCCAGCGACATATTGACCTGACCATGCAGCAGGGCGATCCAGCGCATGGTGATCAGTGCATCCTGTGACCGGGACAGGCTGATCGTCTGCGAAATCTCCATGCTGTCGAGATTGAGATCCGGCTGGTAGAAACGGTTGAACAGCGCGACACCTGCCGCACCCGCAGCTTCGATCCGCTGTACGAGGTTGCCCAGCGAGCTGTAGTGCGGGAACAGCTTGACCCCGACCGGTATGCTCACCTGGCGCACGGTCTCGCTGAGGATATCGATCACGCGCTGTTCGACTGCTGCCGGCGGTTCGGTGAAATCCGCCGCGATGTAGTAGATGTTCAGCTCCAGGCCGTCTGCCCCAGCTTCCTGTATCGCTTTCGCATGCCGCACCCAGCCACCGAGTGTCGTGCCGTTGAGGCTGGCGATGACCGGGATCTCGAGCGCGTCCTTCAGGCGGCGGAGCTGTTCCAGATATTCATCACGGCGTCCCGGATACACATCCGTCATCGGCAGATAGCTGGAGGCCTCGCCGTGACCCAGATCCTGTTCGTGTGCGAGTTGCAGTGCCTGCCGTTCGTCCGCTTCGATGTCTTCCTCGAACAGCGAGTACATGACCAGGGCAGATGCCCCGGCATCCTCAAGCTGGCGGGCGGGATCGAGGCGCTTGGTCAGGGGTGAAGAAGAGGGGACAAAGGGGTTTTTCAGCTCCAGTCCCATGTAGGTAGTGCTGAGATCCATGGACTCAGTAACCTCCGCTGTTGTGATCATCTGACGAATCTTCGCCAGATGAGGATTCATCGGTATCGCCGGTAGCCGGGTAGCTCAGGCCGGACAACTGTTCGTAATGGTCGTGCCGCTCGCTGACTTCGCGCTGCGCCTGCGTTAGCAGCGTCTTGGCCACCTCCGGATGAGTGCGCATCAGGATGCCGAAGCGCATCTCGGTTTTTGCAAACTCCCGGTAGGGGATTTTCGGCTTCCGCGAGTCCAGCACGAGGGGGTTGTCGCCGGTCTCGCGGCGGCGCGGATCGTAACGGAACAGGTTCCAGTGGCCGCTCTTTACCGCCAGGTCCTGCTGGCCGAGGTTGCGACGCAGATCCACGCCATGGGCAATACACGGACTGTAGGCAATGATCAGCGACGGTCCTGGCCACGATTCCGCTTCACGGAAAGCCCTCAGCGTGTGTGCGTCCTTGGCACCGAAAGCCACCTGTGCGACATACACCTGCTCATAGGCCATCGCGGTCATGGCCAGATTCTTTTTCGGTACGGACTTGCCGCCGGTGGCGAACTTGGCCACCGCGGCACGCGGCGTGGCCTTGGACATCTGTCCGCCGGTATTCGAGTACACCTCGGTATCCAGTACCAGGATATTCACGTTGCGCCCCGAGGCCATGACGTGGTCCAGCCCGGAAAAGCCGATGTCGTAGGCCCAGCCGTCGCCGCCGATGATCCAGACGCTCTTGCTGGTCAGCGCATCGCTGATGCTGAGCAGGTTCCTGGCCGCTGGCGAGTCGATCTTTTTCAGCAGCGATATCAATTCCGCGACCCGCTCGCGCTGCGCATGTATGCCGGCGTCATCCTGCTGGTCGGCATCGAGAATGGCAGTCGCGAGTTCTGCACCGACCTCTGCGCTCAGTGTGCCGAGCAGTTGCCGCGCATGGCTGATCTGTTCGTCGAGACCGATGCGGATGCCCAGGCCGAACTCGGCGTTGTCTTCAAACAGGGAGTTGCACCAGGCCGGCCCGCGCCCTTCCGGATTGGTGGTGTAGGGTGCAGTGGGCAGATTGCCGCCGTAGATCGATGAGCAGCCGGTGGCATTGGCGATGATCATCCGGTCGCCGAACAGCTGGGTCGCGAGGCGGATATACGGTGTTTCGCCGCAGCCAACACAGGCGCTGGAGAATTCGAACAGCGGTTGACCCACGACGGCACCCTTGATGGTGTCCCAGGGGATCTCGCGCCGGTCGTATTCAGGCAGCGACAGGAAGAAATCCCACTTGGCCTTCTCGCGCTCGCGGATCGGCTCGACGGGATGCAGGTTGAGTGCCTTGCGGCTGCGATTGGTCTTGTCCCAGGCCGGACAGACTTCCACGCACAGCGTACAGCTCGTGCAGTCTTCAGGCGCCACCTGATAGGTGATCGCCATGCCCTTGCTGAACTCCGTGCCCACCACCGTGGCATGACGGAAATCTTCCGGTGCGCCTTCCAGGAGCGCAGGGTCGAAGACCTTGCTGCGGATCGCGCTGTGCGGGCAGACAAACGCGCACTTGCCGCACTGGATGCAGAGATCCGGCTCGAGTACCGGCAGCGTGGTGGCCAGCTGCCGCTTTTCGTAGCTTGCGGTGCCCATCGGCCAGGTGCCATCAACAGGCAGCTGGCTGACGGGCACGCTGTCGCCGTGGCCGGCCATCAACTTGCTGGTGACGTCCTGCACGAAGGTGGAGGCGGTGGCCGGATCCGGGTTGCGCCGCTCGTGGGTGGCGGTGACCTGATCCGGCACCGGCAGTTGCTGCAGATGTGACAGCGCCTGGTCGATGGCGGCCTCGTTGGCTGAGAGAATCGTGCCGCCCTTGAACTGATAGGTGCGCTGCACCATGGTCTTGATGTGCCGGATGGCATCGGCTTCGGGCAGCAGGCCGGACAGGGCGAAGTAACAAGTCTGCATGATGGTATTGATGCGCGGACCGAGCCCCGCTTCGCGTGCCACCCGGTAGGCATCGATGACGTAAACCTTGAGTCGCTTGCTGATGATGTAGGCCTGGATATGCCGTGGCAGCCGGTCCCAGACCTTGTCGACTGGCCACGGCGCATTCAGCAGGAAGGTTGCGCCGTGACGGGCCTTGTCCAGCAGGTCGTAGTTTTCCAGGAAGGTGCTCTGGTGGCAGGCGATGAATTCCGCCTGGCTGTCGCCGATGGCATAGGTTGAGCGGATGGGCATATGGCCAAAGCGCAGATGCGAGACCGTGACCGCACCCGACTTCTTCGAATCGAAGACGAAATGGCCCTGCGCGTAGTAATCGGTTTCTTCGCCAAGGATGCTGATCGTGTTCTGGTTCGCGCTGACTGTGCCATCGCTACCCAGACCGAAGAAAACGGCCGCGTGCAGATTCCGGTCGGCACTGGTTTCGAAATGCGCATCCCACTCCAGACTGGACTGGCTCACGTCATCGTGAATGCCCACGGTGAAATGATTTTTGGGCGGCTCTGCGCGCAGATTGTCGAACACCGCCTTGACCATGCCCGGCGTGAACTCCTTGGAGGCCAGGCCGTAACGGCCGCCGGTAATGCGTGGCATGGTGCTGAAGCGCTCTCCGCCAGCGGACACGTGCTCGGCAAAGGCGGTGATGACATCCTGATACAGCGGTTCCCCCGCTGCGCCGGGTTCTTTGGTCCGGTCGAGTATTGCGATATGGCGCACCGTGGCCGGCAGTGCCGCAACCAGATGTGCTGCAGAAAAGGGCCGGAACAGGCGTACCTTCAGCAGACCGACTTTCTCCCCGGCTGCATTCAGGTCTTCTACGGTCTGGTGGGCGGTCTCGGCGCCCGAGCCCATCATCACGATGACCCGTTCTGCATCGGGTGCACCTGCATAATCAAAGAGCTGATAACGCCGCCCGGTATGCGCGGCCAGCCGTTCCATCGCGTCGAGCACGATCTGCGGAAAGCGCGCGTAGTACGGACTTACCGCTTCACGGGACTGGAAATAGACATCCGGATTTTGCGCGGTGCCGCGCATCACCGGCTTGTCCGGCGAGAGGCTGCGATGGCGATGTGCCTGCAGCCACTCGTCCCTGACCAGTTGCCTTATGCAGTCGTCATCCAGGGGCTCGATTTTTGCCAGCTCGTGAGAGGTGCGGAAGCCATCGAAGAAGTGCAGTACCGGCACCCGTGACTCCAGTGCTGCGGCATGGCTGATCAGCGCGAAGTCATGTACCTCCTGAACGGAGTTGGCGCACAGCATGGCGAAGCCGGTGCTGCGACAGGCCATCACGTCGCTGTGGTCGCCGAAGATCGACAGGGCATGGGTGGCGACCGTGCGTGCGGCGACATGAAAGACGGTCGGCAGCAACTCGCCGGCAATCTTGTACATGTTGGGAATCATCAGCAGCAGCCCCTGCGACGAGGTGAAGGTCGCAGCCAGTGCCCCGCGCTGCAGGGCGCCGTGTACCGTACCGGCAGCGCCGGCCTCGCTCTGCATCTCGATGACCTGCGGTACCGCGCCCCAGAGGTTGGGCCGTGATTTTCCGGACCACGTATCCACGAGGTCACCCATCGGCGACGACGGGGTGATGGGATAGATGGCCAGCACTTCGCTGAGCTTGTGGGCAATCGTCGCGCAGGCCGAATTGCCGTCAGTCGTGATCATCAGGTCTCCAGTCCTTGTCGCCTGGCGGAGAATTGTTGCACGTTCCGGCCGCCGGGTATGCCGACAGCTGTCTCCCGCGTATAAAATGACCGAAATCCCGCTCCACCGCCTGCCGCTCACAGGGAGATGTGAACGTGCCCTTTGTTGTTACCGAGAACTGCATCAACTGCAAGCACACGAGTTGTGCGGCGGTCTGTCCGGCCGACTGCTTTCACGAAGGCCCCAACTTCCTGGTGATCGACCCGGATACCTGTATCGACTGCATCTATTGCGTGCCGGCCTGTCCGGTGGGGGCAATCATGGAGGAAAGGGCGGTTCCCCGGAGCCAGCGGGCATTTATTCAGCTGAATGCCAAGCTCGCGGAGGTCTGGCCGAAAATCAAGACCAGCAAGAGCCCGCCGCCGGACGCCGAGGAATGGGACGGTGTGATGGACAAGCTGAAACTGCTGGAAAAGTAGCCGTGCAGGTAATCAGCTAGCGCTTGTTTTCGGTGAAGTTCCGGCTTTCCAGCAGCAGGCCGTTCTCGTCGAAAAAGTCCCACAGGCCGGATCTGTCGCGATTGACGAAGCGGCCACGTTTTTTCAGCTGCCCGTTCGGGTAGTAGTACTCCCAGAAACCATCCGGTTTGCCGGCCGCATGGCGGCCTTTTTCGCTGAGCTGGCCGTTCGGGTAAAACCGCTCACAGGGTCCTTCCATCTCTCCATTGCGGTAGACCGACCGTTCTTCGAGGTGCCCGGTCTCGGAAAATCTCTCAAAGGTACCTTCGGGTCTGCCGGCTTTTGAATTCCCGCGCACCATCACCTGGCCGTTCTTGTGGAACAACTCCCAGTTTCCGTCGCGCAGACCGCGACGGAAGGTGCCGCGTAATTCCATGGTTCCGTCTTCACGGAAGTATTCCCAGTAACCGCTTTCCTTGCCGTCCTGATAGCTGCCCTTGTGTTCCAGCTGGCCATTCGGGTAGTACCACTCCGTCAACCCGTCCGGTCGCTTGAGTCGGGAGAAGATCCGCTTGATGTAAAAGAACAGCCTGGCCATGGTTCCGGTCGTTACTTGCGCACGCCTTTCCTGGAGTTGCCGGATTCGCGAAGACTGCCATCCGCGTGATACAGCTCATAGCTGCCATCAGGCAGGCCGTTGCTGAATTGTCCGCGCCCGTGCAGCTGCCCGTTCTCGTGGTAAGACACATACGGGCCATCCTGCTTGCCGCCGGAGTAGTGCTCGGTAGCTTTCAGCTGACCGCTTTCATAAAAAGATTCCAGCGGGCCATCAAGCAGATCGCCCTTGTAGATGCCTTTCTGTTTGAGTTGTCCGCTGGCGTAAAACCACGCCCAGATACCTTCCTTGCTGCCGTCTGCAAAGGTTCCCCGCGAATCCGGCTGGCCGTTTTCATGGTATGCAACATAGGACCCGTTGCGCTTGTCCTGACTGTGCGTACCTCTGGAGCGCAGCTGCCCGTTGCTGAAGTAAACCTCAAAAGGACCATTGCGCATCCCATCCTGATAGCTGCCTCTGGAGCGCAGCTGCCCGTTCTGGTGAAACATCTCCCACGGCCCGTCTTTTGTACCGTTCTTGTAAACCTGTCGCTCGCGCAGCTGGCCATTGCTGTGCAGCCATTCCCGGGGGCCATCCAGCCGTTCATCCTCCGGTGTGCCGCCGTGTTGCAGATCATCAGTGCGGTCTGCGACGGCCTCGCCGGCAGGTGCTTTCAGCCACGAGAGTATTTTTGTCTTCATTGCGTTGAATAGCCCTGCTGTCCAGCAAAAGCCCGCCGACTCTCGCGGCGGCTACAAACCTCTGCAAACTACTGCGCACGGATTGCGTTGACAAGGAAATTCCGCCGCCGCTCATGTATCCTGTGCGCCGGCGATCGGCCTTCGGGGGGGCGTCCGCCGGTCAAGAACCCAGTATCGAATCCGGATCAGTGCAGCGATCATAGGTGTAATTACCTAGTGTTGATTGATCTGGATCATTTACCGTTGAGTTCATAATTCAGCAAGCTATCTCTACCTAGTTGGTATTCCGGCCACCGTTAAAGGAGCCTATGTAAATGAGCACGAAGTCCGTCGAAAGTTCAGGTGGCCAGAATCTGGCGCAATGGCTCCTGAACAAAAAGAACTGGATGGCCCACTTCCTGGTCGTCTCGGCGATCAGCCTGGCGGGTCTGGTATATCTGGGCCAGCAAACCTACAGCGGTGCACCGCCGCTGGTTGACTACGTATCCGCCGATACCGGGGAAGTCTTTATTGCCCAAAAGCAGATCGAGCGGGGCAAGGAAGTTTTCCACCTTCGCGGCCTGATGGGTTACGGCTCATTCTGGGGTGACGGCGGCGACCGTGGTCCCGACTTCACCGCCGATGCCCTGCATCGCACGGTGGTGTCGATGCGTGAGTACTACACCCGGGCGGAACTGGCGAAGACCGGTGCTGCTGCCCTGACCGAGTACGAGCGCGATGCCATCGGCCAGCGGGTCATGCGCGAGACGCGCAACAACACCTACGATGAGGCCGCAGGCACCATCACCCTCAACGCTGCACAGATGAATGCGTTCGAGGAACTGAACGTCCACTACACCCGGATGTTCACCGACCCGACCTACAAGGACCGCATGGAGCCGATCAACCAGGTCAACGGCGTCGAGAATATCCGTGCCGTTACCGGCTTCTTCTTCTGGGGTGGCTGGGTTGCTGCCGCCAACCGTCCGGGCGAGGTCTACAGCTACACGCACAACTGGCCCTATGACCCGGATGTCGGCAACGTTGCCACGACAGCCACCTTCGTCTGGAGCATGATCAGCATCTTCTTCCTGTGGATCGGTATCAGCGTCGTGCTGTACGTCTACGGCCAGATGAAGATGCAGGAAGTCGACGTGTTCGATTCCTCGGAGTCGGGCGGTCACTCCCTGACCACTGCGGACCTCGAGAACGGCTACGTTCGTCCGACGCAGAAGGCCACCTACAAGTTCTTTGCGCTGGCAATCCTCTGTTTTGGTATCCAGGTCATCATGGGTATCGTCGGCGCGCTGGACTTCGTGCGTCCGTTCGGCATGAACCTCAATGAACTGATGCCGTTCACCGTCGCCCGCAGCTACCACACGCTGCTGCAGATCTTCTGGTTCTTCATGGCATGGGTCGGTTACACGATCTTCTTCCTGCCCCGCCTGTCGAAGGTACCGAAGGGTCAGCTCTTCCTGATCAACCTGCTGTTCGCCATGTCGGTGGTTGTGGCCCTCGGCGCCGTGTTCGGTATCTATACCGGCCAGCGCGGCTACATGAACGACATGATGTCCTACTGGTTTGGTAGCCAGGGCTGGGAGTTCATCGAACTGGGCCGCTTCTTCCAGTTGCTCCTGCTGGTCTCTTTCGTGCTCTGGATCTTCATCATCTATCGCGGTGTGAAGCCCTGGATCACTGCCAAGAACATGTGGTCTGTTCCCGCCTGGCTGCTCTG
>JBIJCV010000349.1:0-2646 GCA_044344525.1 Gammaproteobacteria bacterium
CAACAGGCTGCGCAGCCAGTCAGGCGTCATGTCGGTGCCGAGCTTGATACCAACCGGATTGCTGACGCCACGAAAGAACTCTATATGTGCGCTGCCTGGTTGACTGGTCCGGGCACCGATCCACGGGAAGTGCGTAGTCAGGTCATACCACTTCTGGCGGTGCGCAAGAAAACGTGTCTGGGCCTGCTCGTAGGGCAGGTGCAGGCCTTCGTGCGCAGTGTAGAAATCCACGCGACGCGCCTGATCGATCGACTTGCCGGTGATACTCTCGAAAAAATCCAGACCATCGGCCACGGTCTGCACCATACGGTGATATTCACTTGCAAGGGGCGAATGGCTGACCCAGTCCAGATCCCAGTTTTCCGGATGATGCAGATCCGCAAAGCCACCATCGATCAGCGCGCGTATGAAGTTGAGAGTCAGTGCCGAACGCTCGTAGGCGCGCAGCATGAGTTCCGGGTCCGGTTCCCGGTCATCGGCGGTAAAGGCATTGCGGTTGATGATGTCACCGCGATAGCTCGGCAGGGAAACGCCGTCGCGAACTTCCGCATCGGCCGAGCGCGGCTTGGCGTATTGGCCGGCAATACGGCCGATTCGTACGACTGGCAGCTTGATCCCGGAAATGATTGCGACGCTCATCTGCAGCAGGATCTTCAACTTGGTGACGATGGCTGCGGAATTGCAGTCCTCAAAGGTCTCTGCGCAGTCGCCACCCTGCAGGATGAAGGCTTTCCCGGCCTGGGCGAGTGCAATCTGCCCGCGCAGGGCTTCGATCTCCCAGGAGGTCACCAGTGGCGGCAGTTTTGCCAGCGCAGCCATGACCGCTTCGCTACGCGCGCCATCACCATATCGGGGTATCTGGCCGACAGTACAGGACCGCCAGCTGTCTGGTGTCCAGGCCTCAACCGCATCTTCTTTGCTCATGCCTTCTGCTCGCCGGCCTTGACCGTCTTCCACAGCCGGTCGAGATCCTCCGGGCCTTGCTTGTTCCAGTCGGCATCAGCTTGTTTGAGCAATGCTTCAACCGCCCTGAAGCGGCGCTCGAACTTGCGATTGGCTGCACGCAGGGCATGCTCGGGATCAATACGCAGATGGCGGGCGATATTCGCCGCCGTAAACAGCAGGTCGCCGATTTCCTCCTCTACTGCTGCAGGCTCGGCAGAGTCCCGGGCGGCGATCAGTTCGTCGAGCTCCTCATGCAGTTTGGCAATCACGCCGTCAATACCGGGCCAGTCAAAACCAACCCGTGCAGCGCGTTTGCCCAGTTTACTTGCCCGACTCAGCGCCGGCAGGGCCTGTCCGATGCCCGCCAGCGCCGAGGTGTCCTCACGCGCGGCACGCTCCCCGGCTTTCAGGTTTTCCCAAGCTACGCGCTGATCGTCAGCTGACAGCTGCTGCCGGGTATCAAAAATATGCGGGTGGCGCCGCAGCATTTTTTCGCTGATGGCTTGCACGACATCGGCAAAATCGAAAGCGCCCAGTTCGCTGGCCATCTGCGCGTGGAATACCACCTGAAAGAGCAGATCACCGAGTTCGTCACGGAGCTCCGTCAGGTCATCCCGATCGATTGCATCCGCAACTTCATAGGCTTCCTCAATCGTGTACGGCGCGATCGAGCCGAAATCCTGCTCCCGGTCCCACGGGCAGCCCCGCACCGGATCGCGAAGTACCGCCATGATTCGCAGCAGGGTGTCTATCGACCGTTTGTCCTGCTGGTTCATTGCATATCGCTCAGGACTTGATGCCGCCGCGGGTGAGGTCACTGGCATTCAGCAGGCGATCGAGCTCCCGATCCGAGAGGTCGGTACATTCAGCAGCCACTTCCCGTACCGGACGGCGTTCGGCATAGGCCTTCTTGGCGATGGCAGCGCCCTTTTCATAACCGATGACCGGATTCAGGGCTGTGACCAGGATCGGATTGCGGTCCAGTGCCTCGGCCAGCTTGTCATGGTTGACCTTGAAACCGGCGATGGCCTTGTCGGCCAGAACACGGCTTGCATTGGCCAGCAGGTTCAAGCTTTGCAGCACATTGAGTGCGATTACCGGCAGCATGACGTTCAGCTGGAAATTACCGGACTGGCCGGCGATGGTCACCGTGGCGTCGTTACCGATGGTCTGTGCCGCAACCATGGCGACAGCCTCGGGAATAACCGGGTTCACCTTGCCAGGCATGATGCTGCTACCCGGCTGCAGACCCGGCAGGGATATCTCGCCCAGGCCGGCCAGAGGACCGCTGTTCATCCAGCGAAGGTCGTTGGCGATCTTCATCAGCGCCACCGCAAGCGTACGCAAATGCCCGGAAAGCTCGACAGCCGTGTCCTGGCAGCTCAGTGACTCGAAGAGGTTCTTTGATATGTCGAATTTTACGCCCGTGTGCTCCGCAAGCAGCACGGAGACTTTCTTGCCGAACTTCGGATGGGCATTGATGCCCGTGCCGACCGCTGTGCCGCCCTGGGCCAGACGGGTGAGCCGCGGCAGGCAGTCCTTGATGCGGGCTTCAGCGTTACCGATCTGCTGGGCCCAACCGCCCAGTTCCTGGCCCAATCGTACCGGCATGGCATCCATCAGATGCGTACGCCCGGTCTTCACCACGCGGTCCGTCTCCCTGGCTTTCTTGACGATCACCTTGCGCAGGTGCGCGAGCGC
>JBIJCV010000351.1:0-2636 GCA_044344525.1 Gammaproteobacteria bacterium
ACCACGGCGCCGGGCTTTATCCATTCGCCGCGAACCAGTCCAGGCTTGCCCACTGCAACCGCCAGGATGTCGGCCTGTGCGACATGGCTGGCCAGATCCCGTGTGAAACGATGGCAAACCGTGGTCGTGGCCCCGGCCAGCAGCAGTTCAAGTGCCAGCGGCCGGCCCACATGGTTTGAGGCGCCGACGATCACCGCATGCTGCCCGCGGACCGGTACACCGATATGCCGCAGCAGCGTCATCACGCCATAGGGTGTGGCCGGACGCAGGACCGGCATGCGCTGACAGAGACGACCGAGGGTGTAGGGGTGGAAACCATCCACGTCCTTGACCGGATTGATCCGTTCGATGACCGCCGTTTCATCAATGTGCGGCGGCAGCGGCAGCTGGACGAGAATGCCGTCGATACTGGCATCAACATTCAGTCGGTCGATCAGCGCCAGCAAATCAGCTTCGGCAGTGGTGGCCGGCAGATCATGGTTGTGCGAGATCACGCCCACTTCGGCGCAGGCGGTGCGTTTGTTGCGAACGTAGATCTGCGAGGCGGGGTCATTGCCGACGAGGATCACCGCCAGTCCCGGCGCCCGGCAGCCCAGGGCCAGGCGCTCATCGATACGCGTGCGCAGCTGTGTGCGCAGGCCGAGCGCGATCGCTTTGCCGTCAATCAGGCGGGCAGTCATGTGAATGCGGTCATGGGCGGGATGCGCGGCCTCTCGGTGCGGGTCAAAACGCGGATTGTTGCGCACAATACCAGAGCCATGGGGGCTGAAAAACCAGCCCGGCGAGGACTGGCCTTGGCAGCGGGAAATTGACGCTGCCGGCACCCCCTGCGTATCATGCGGCGCCCCGGCGGGTGGGCGGCTATAATGCGTTGCCGGGTACAGATCGGGGCATGGCGCAGTCTGGTAGCGCATCTGCTTTGGGAGCAGAGGGTCGGCGGTTCGAATCCGTCTGCCCCGACCACTCGGGACCACCGGCCGCAATGCGCCTGTAGCTCAACCGGACAGAGCACCGGCCTTCTAAGCCGGTGGTTGCAGGTTCGAGTCCTGCCAGGCGCGCCAGCTTGTGGATTTGACGTGCCGTGCCGTGTCAATGGTGGGCGTAGCTCAGTTGGTAGAGCACTGGATTGTGATTCCAGTGGTCGTGGGTTCAAGCCCCATCGTCCACCCCAATTTTGACGGTGGACTGCGCAACGCGTGTTGCGCAGTCCAGAAGAAAAACAGCGGGCCGTTAGCTCAACTGGTAGAGCAGTGGACTCTTAATCCATTGGTTGTAAGTTCAAGTCTTACACGGCCCACCATCTTCACTTATTTCCCTGCCGGTGCACCCGCGGCGATTTTGTTGGCACCACGATTGTCAGCCACCGCACCGATCTGCCAGCCGCTGGCAGTGTGCACCAGCATATAGACCTCACTGAAGCTGTCGGTACGCTTGCTGCCGTTCTTGTTCGCGGTTTCCGTGGCGGTACTGGTCCATACGGTGGCGAGGTCGCCATCAATGCGGGTATTCACGACCTTCGGGATGCGGCTGTAGGTTGTGGTACTGCCGAAGACGACCGGACCGATGGTGCTCCAGTGTGTCTTGAGGTCGCTGGTAACGCCTGCCGGTCCACCCGAGGGGATGTCGGCATGTGCCGAGCGCAGGGTGAACTGCACCGAGCCATTGGCAATCAGCGCCAGCGCCGCATCCATGTCGTGCTTGCTGAGCGCCTGGTTGAAAGCCTGGACCGTTTCGTCCGGGCTGCGTTCTGCAGCAGACAGGCTGGAAAAGCCCAGTGAACTGATCATGAGGACGACGCTTGTCGTGACGGCCAGGTAGCGGTGCAGCATGTGTTTGCCTCTCTGTGATGGATGATGTGTGCAAGTCAACGTGAGGATGTGCTGCGCAACTGCTGCACAAACTGTTCATCGACGACGCTAACGCCGGCGGCCAGTGCGGCGCTGACCGTGCCCTGCAGGGCGTTCTTCAGGAACGGCCGGGGTACCTTGGTAAACGCTGCGCAGGCTTCGCGGGTAAAGCGTACGTTATTGTCGATCCGGTTCGCCAGATAGAAAACCTGCTGGACTTCGCTGCCCTCGACCTGGGGCGGCGAAATGCTGAACGGCTCGCTGTGTTCGGCAAACCAGAAACCGCCATTGCTGCGATAGCCGTAAAAAATCGGCATGATCGGGAAGGTGCCGCCGTTTTCCAGGGCATCGTGAAAGTTCCGGCGCATCAGCAGGTGATCGATTTGCAGCACGAAGCGACTCTCGATGGTGGCATCGCTGTCCCTGCCGGGTGGATCAAGGTTAAAGCTGCGATCCCAGCTGCACTCGATGATCTGGAAGGCCTCGCCGAGGATTCGCGGTGCCGCCGGATCGGCCTGCCGGTCTGCTGACGGTGAGGGCAGCAGCGTGAACGGCATGGCCTTCTGCTTGTCCTCCAGCGACTGTCCGGGATAGCCGAGGCGTGAAACGGCGGTGAGTCGGTCACGGTCGAATTCGATGTAATTCAGAGCGCATTTACCGCTGCGGCGGATATTGGCCGCGGTCGCGCTGTTGCCGCGACTGATCAGCAGCATGGAGTAGGGCGGACTGATCCCGAAGGGCATGACCAGGGCATGCGGTCCGATGCCGGTCTCGCCGTTCTCGTGCACC
>JBIJCV010000030.1:0-9671 GCA_044344525.1 Gammaproteobacteria bacterium
CTACCCTTCCGGATCGTGGCATCGAAGCCGCCTGCTTTCAGCTTTGCGACCAGACGCTCGGCATTCTGCTGACTGGAAAAACTGCCCAACTGCACATACCACTGCCCGGTATCTGCGACAGCAGGCGCTTTGACGACTGGTGGTACAGCCGCCACCTTTTCTGTTGCTGTTGCTGTTGTAACCGGAGGGTTTGCAACTTCTGGTGGTGCCGGGGGCGTGACCTCCTGGAGCGCGACGGGTGCAACGGTTTCCTCCGCTGGTGGCTGCTCATCCGGCAGGGTGCCGGCAGGCTCCTCCCGCGGAGCATCCCGCAACCGGGGTACTGGCGGCACGCGCCCGGCGCTGTCCAGAGTCAGCGTATGAGTACGCAGATCAGGCGCTGCTGACTGAAGGAGCTCCGACCCGCTGTCTTCCGGCTGCTGATTGCCATCCAGAATCGAGGGCACGACAAGCACCAGAACCGCGAGCAGACACGCGGCACCAACCATTCGTTCAGCGAGCTGGCGGTCCATCAAAAACAGGGGTTCCAGGCAGGCTGTCAGTATAAACCAAGCCACTGCAATGCAGGCGCCACGATCCTGAAGGAGCCACAGACCACGATCCGGCCCATCGGTGGCGTTATGCGCTCGGCCAGCGCGAAAGCAGCATCTGGCGTGGCCGTGTACTCAACGGATTCAAGACCGGCAGCTGCCATTCCGCTGCGCATGCGCTCGGTGGTACTGGCACGCGGGTCGTCGATACCAGCGACGATCCAGTGTGTGGCGACCGGCGCCAGCGCCGCGACGAATGGCGTTACCGCCTTGTCGGCCAGCAATGCCGTGACAATGGTTGTTGCGCCGGCCGGCGGCAGGGTCTCGATCTGCGCACGAAGCACCGTTGCCGCCTGCGGATTGTGTGCGACATCCAGAATCCATTCATGCCTGGCATGTACTTGCTGAAAGCGGCCATCCGGACGCGAATGAGCAAACACCTGGTTAAGCGTCGCGACATCGGCAAGCCTAGCTGGCTCAAGCAGGGCCAATGCCGCCATCACCAGACTCGCATTGCGGTATTGGGCTGCCGACCAGTATCGCGGCGCTTCAAGTCCGGTGATGCGCCCAGCAGCACCCTGCCACGACCAGCCGCATACGCCCCTGGCTGTCGCGCCGCTGGTACTACGCCAGGAAAAATCACTGCCCTGAACGGCCAGCAGCGCACCGATGGTTGCCGCATGATTCCGGATCGCAGCCGGCACGGGCTGGTCGGCATAGAAGGCCGGGCGGCCCGACCGCATGATCCCGGCTTTCTCCGCGGCGATTTCCTCGATGGTTTCACCAAGCCAGTCCTGATGATCGAGAGCGATGGTCGTGATCAGCGCCAGATCTGCCGCCAGCACATTGGCCGCATCCAGGCGGCCACCCAGACCGATTTCCAGTATCCAGGTATCGCAGCGGCCCTGCGCAAAACAGCTGAATGCCGCCAGCGTACCGAACTCGAAATAAGTCAGCGGTACATCCCCCCGCGCCGCTTCGACCTGCTCAAAAGCATGCACCAGTTCAGCATCGGAGACCGCCTGACCACCGAGACGGATCCGCTCGTTGTAGTGCACCAGATGGGGTGATGTGTACAGGCCTGGACGACGGCCTGCTGCCAGCAGCATGTCCTGCAGCAGGGTGACAGTCGTACCCTTGCCGTTGGTTCCGGCCACGGTGACGACACGCCCCGCCGGGGGGCGCACGTCGAGACGATCCAGCACAGCGCTGACCCGCTCCAGACCCAGTTCGACGCTGTGCGGACTCAGCGACTCCTGCCACCGGAGCCACTCCGCAAGGGTCCTGGCCGTCATCAGGATTCAGACCGGCAGGTCGACTGCGGGCGGCGCCTGTTTCAGCAGCTTGGCCAGCAGCTGCGCAATCTCGTCACGCATCTGCCGGCGATCCACGATCATGTCGAGGGCACCGTGGTCGAGCAGAAACTCGCTGCGCTGAAAGCCCTCGGGGAGCGTTTCACGCACCGTCTGCTGAATCACGCGCGGCCCGGCGAAGCCGATCAGGGCGTTGGGCTCGGCAATATTGATGTCGCCCAGCATGGCGAGGCTCGCTGATACACCGCCAGTCGTCGGATCTGTAAGTACGGATATATATGGGATCCGCGCGTCCGCGAGCGAAGCCAGTGCACCGCTGGTCTTGGCCATCTGCAGCAGCGAATACAGCGCTTCCTGCATACGCGCACCGCCGCTGGCCGAAAAACAGATCAGCGGCATCCGGTGATCACGGCCGTATACAGCGGCCCGCATGAATTTTTCGCCGACCACCGAACCCATCGATCCGCCCATGAATCGGAATTCAAATGCACAGGCGACGACAGGCTGGCCCTTGAGCAGACCGTACATCGCCACCAGCGCATCACGCTCACCGGTATCTTTCTGTGCCTGAATGATGCGCGCCCGATAGGGCTTGGTGTCCTTGAAGCGCAGCGGATCCTGCGGGCCAAGCTTCTCGCCAATCTCCCGTCCGGAACCCGCATCGAGAAAAACGGCCAGCCTGTCGCGTGCCACCAGTCGCATGTGGTAGCTGCACTTCGGGCAGACATGCAGGTTGCGCTCCAGTTCGGCGCGGTAAAGCTGTGCACTGCACTGTGGACACTTTATCCAGAGTCCTTCGGGCACCGAACGTGTACGCCGCTCGGTCTTGATGCGCGAGGGCAGAACTTTTTCATACCAGGTCATGGGCGAATCATAATCAAGTCGGGATCAACGATCACCTCATTCGGCAGCCCAGACGGACCGGGATGGTGGCGCCGGGAAACCAAATGCATCCGGATAGTGGACGGCGGCCAGAAAAAGGCCGGATGACGGTGCCGTAGGTGCAGCCACACGCCGGTCTTTCAGCGCCAGCAGTTCGCTGATCCAGCCGGGTTCCGCTGCGCCGCTGCCCACCCGGACCAGCGAGCCAACGATATTGCGCACCATGTGATAGAGAAAGCCGTTGGCACGTACCTCAATGACCAGGTAACTACCCTGCCGGATGACGTCCAGGCGCTCTATCCGGCGCACCGCACTTTTGGACTGGCAGCCAGCCGCACGGAACGATGAGAAATCATGCTCGCCAAGCAAATACCTGCCGGCAGCCTGCATCAACTCCGCATCCAGTGGTGCACGCAACTGCCAGGCGCGGCAGCGATCGAGCGCAGAACGTACCGGACGATTGAGAATCACATAGCGGTAGGTACGCGCCAGAGCCGAGTATCGCGCATGAAAATCGGCCGGCACCGAGCGGACCCACTGGACCGCAATGTCGGCGGGCAGATTGCTGTTGATACCCCGCAACCAGGCATATTCAGCACGAACGGCCACCGACTCGAAATGCACCACCTGGCCACAGGCATGCACACCCGTATCAGTGCGCCCGGCAGCGGCTGTCGTTACTGGTTCATCGGCGACGACACTGATCGCCGCATTCAGCGTGGACTGGATGCTGCGCGCGTGGCTCTGGACCTGCCAGCCGAAGAAATCACTGCCGTCGTATTCGACCCCGGCAGCAAGGCGCTGGGCAACCACGGCTACGCTGCGGCTCAGTCGGCCAGTTCGTCCAGGAGTTTGCGCGCTTCCTGCTGCTGGGCCGAATCACCTTCCTCAAGAACCTCGTTGAGGATACTGCGGGCGCCTTCGGGATCGCCCATATCGACATAGGCCCTGGCCAGATCCAGCTTGGTACCCACCTCGGTCATGGTCGGCCCTTCAGGCCCGCGACGTCCGCGCGGGGTTACCACCGAGGTCGGCTCAGCGTCTTCGATGGCTTCAGCGCCGATATCGAAATCAATCTCGCTCAACTCGCCGGATTGCTCGCCAAGGGCGCTGTCCGCCCGGCCGCCAACCGGCTGCTCGATCGTATCGTCAGCACCCGCCTCACGGCTGGCTGCGCTTTTCTCGAGCGCAGTGCCAAAGGCCGGCAGATCAAGCGTGCCCTCATCCAGCGACATACTGCGCATCTCGGAGGTTGCATCCCCCTCCAGGCTCTGCAACAGGTCAGAGAGGTCTTCATCGACGTCAGCATCGGGATCGCCGATATCAAACACTTCGCCATCGCTGCCGTCATCCAGGGCGCCTTCCGCGACGGCCGCGTGCAGGCCCGTCCCCATGTCGCCTGCCGCCACATCGAGTCCGGTGAGATCAAGGCCAAGATCTTCAAGATTGATCTCTTCGGTATGGTCATGACCGCCCAGGTCAGCAAGCTGCGCGCGCGACCCGGATATCGCGGCACTCTCGATCGTTGGCGTCTCCATGGTGCCGGCTGCTGGCGTCTCCAGCGTTGGCGTTTCCACGGTTGGTGCATCCGGACCGCGGAATTCCACGGTCGGCGTTTCCATGGTCGGCGTTTCCATGGTGGGAGAGAAATCGCTACCGAGCACATCAACCGTTGGCGATTCGTTACCCTGCGGTCCCGGTGCAATCTCGGTCCGCATCAGGCCGGTATCATCGACACCGGTATCATCGGTGCCGGCGATCTCACCGAAATCAAAATCCAGCAGATCGGCAGCCGGACCTCGCCGCGCGCCAGTCAGATCCAGATCGACGTTTTCACCAGCGCTATCCTCGAGGATGAAGTCCACGCTGTCGGGGCTGTCGCTATCGAGGGATATATCCAGGCCTGCGGTACCGGCGCCGGCTGCGAACAGCGACTCGCCCGGGCAGATCTGCTTGCCCATGATGAGGACCTTGTTCCAGTCCGGGCTCGCAGCACCACCCGGCTGACGGTGGAACGTCTGTGCCTCCTTGAGGAACGCCGACTTGTTTTCCCATATGAAATAGACTTCAAGCAGCTTGAGACGCAGATCGCGCCGGTCGGGATTGTCACGCAATGCCCGGACCAGCAACTCTGCAGCCTGGTCATAAAGACCATAGGCCATATGGAACTCGGCTTCGGCGACAACATCAGCCTGGTCGATCTCGACTGCGCCATCGGTACTGATCGTGCGCTCAAGCGCTGTTTCCGAGTCGCCGGCAAGGTTGCGGCCGCCACGTCCGGCCACTGCGGTCCGTTCTGCGGTGATCTCTGCAGTCCGCTGTGCCTCACTTTCCTCGACGATGAAGCCTTCGCGCAGCGTCGGCTCACCTTTTGCTGCACCACCTACCGAACTGCCCCTCGGCAAGGTGGCCGGGAATCTGCCGGTACTGTCGTCATCGACCTTCGCCATGCGTCGACGGCCAAAGACGACAAAGAGGCCCGCCAGAACAACGGCAGCCGCTGCGATCAGGAAGTAGCTGTTAAATATCAATCCACCCAGCGAATCCAGCCAGGAGCTTTCGCTGCGTTTCGGCTTCCGCTTTGCCGTTGCGCGCTCAGCCGAACGCGCAGCCGGAACAGCGGACTCAGCCGAATCCTCAACGACAGCTTCTTCATCGCTGGCGGGAGCTTCATCTGTTTGAGGAACTGCGCTGTCTTCAACCGCCAGCCGCTCGATAGGTGCCTCAACTGGTGCCTCAACTGGCGGACTCTGCTGCTCGGACTGGAGACGGTCCTGCAAATTCTTGAGTTCACTGTCCTTGAGTTCCAGCAGGCGGCGGCTCTCGGCCAGCTGCTGTTCAAGCGCACGGACCTGCGCTGCATCTGCTTTGGTCAATGGCTGCTGGACAGGCGCGGACGGTGCGGTCGCGAGCGGCTTCTCTTCCGGTGGCACCAGTTGCAGGCGTGCCGCAGTCGGGCTGCTCTCCGCACCCGCACGCCAGGCCTCATTCTGGCGACGCACTTCGCCGGACGCCTCGCCGGCTGAAAGCGCAGCGAGTTCTGCCGCAGCTGGCACCCGCAGGATCGCGCCGCGTTTCAGCAGATTGATATTTCCTGCGAAGGCCTCGGGATTGGCGCGGTACAGGGCAACCATCATGGCGTTGAGAGAAACGCCGTCATCAGCACTCAGACGATCGGAGATTGCCCATAGCGTTTCATTGGCGCGCACTGGCCCATAGCTACTGCCATCCGGCCCGGCAACCAACCGGCCATCACTGACAGCGGCCGCATCGGTCTGCCCGGCGCCGGCCACTGCGCCAGGCGCAGGCTCATCGGCCCGTTCGATACGTTTGACTGCCGGCGTTGGACTGGTCACGACCGGCAAAGCGGCTGCCGACTGCACGGCACCTTCGCGCGCAAAGGCCGGCGGGTCGAGCAGCATGGTGTATTCGCGCAGCAGATGACCCTGGGGCCAGCTGATATCAAGCAGCAGTGAAACAAAGGGTTCGCTGATCGGCAGACTGGAAGTCACCCGGATGCGGCTCGCGCCACCATCACCTTCGACGGCAAAATTGAGGGTATTCAGGAACTGGGGCCGATCCAGGCCAAAGCGCTGGAAGGTTTCTGCCGACGCCAGGCGCACCTCCAGCCCACTGAGGTCGTCAGAGGCATCGGCCGTAACCGGGATCTCTGCGACCAGCACCTGATTCAAGGCTGACTTGAGGCTGATCTCACCGAGGCCAAGAGCCCCGACGGACAACGGTATCAGCCCCGCCAGCAGCCATACTGCAGCGAGTGGAACTCGTGGCATCACCAATCCCCGTTCATGACCCAGCACACCACCCCTGGTGACTGCGTCTCAAGGCGCACAGCGGAACGTCGTAACCCACTCCGAGAAGTGGCCGCAACTATAGCCCATATGACCGTATTACGTAAGGCAGATCATGGACTCATGGTCCGTTTCGTGACGGCCGTCCAGGTGTCGCCCGATGGATGGGCTCAGAGATACTCGCGAATCAGTACTTCGGCAATCTGCACGCTGTTCAGGGCCGCACCCTTGCGGATATTGTCAGCCACCACCCAAAGATTGATACCGCGCTCACAGGAAATATCTTCGCGAATCCGTCCGACGTAAACCGGATCGTGGCCGGCGCCCTCGGTAACCGCAGTCGGGTAGCCACCCAACCGTGCTTCATCGACCACGCAGATACCAGGCGCCTTTTCGAGCAGGGCCCGGACCTCGCGCGCAGAAATCTTGCGCCGGGTCTCGATATGCACAGCCTCGGAATGGCCAAAATATACCGGCACGCGCACCGCCGTCGGATTGACCTGAATCGACTCGTCGCCAAGGATCTTGCGCGTCTCCCACACCATCTTCATCTCTTCCTTGGTGTAGCCGTTCTCCATGAACTCGTCGATATGCGGCACAACATTGAAGGCGTTCTGTTTGGCTGCGCCCTGGGTTTCGACCGGCTGGTCATTCAACTGCTGGGCAGTCTGCCGGGCCAGCATTTCGACCGAGCGCCGTCCGGCACCGGACACCGACTGGTAGGTCGCAACATTGATGCGGGTGATGCCGGCAACATCGTGAATGGGCTTCAGCGCCACGACCATCTGGATCGTGGAGCAGTTCGGGTTGGCAATGATGTTGCGCTGCCGGTACTGGGGAATCGCCTGCGGATTCACCTCCGGAACGATCAGCGGAATATCGGCCTCGTAACGAAACCTCGAGGTGTTGTCGATGACCACGCAGCCAGCAGCCCCGGCTCGCGGTGCGTGCTCGCCGGAAACGCTGCCGCCAGCAGAAAACAGGCCGATGTCGACGCCTTCAAAATCAAAGCTGGCGAGATCCCTGACCGGCAGCGTACGGCCGCCAAACTGAATGGTTTTGCCCACCGAACGGGCGCTGGCCAGCGGAATCAGCTCACTGACCGGAAACTTTCGCTCGGCGAGGATCTGCAGCATGGTTTCGCCGACCAGACCGGTAGCACCGGCAATGGCGACCCTGTAGGCATTCTTCTTTGACATGGACTCGAACTCTGCGCTGGATGTGGGGCGGAAGGCCGCCGAAGGATAGGCAATTGCAGGGCAAAAACAAGCCCCGCAACGGTGCAGAAAGGGAGCTCGCCGAAACGCTCAGCGCTTTGGCTGGCGCGCCTCTACAGCCGGTGTCAGCGGCTGCACATCGGCATTCTGGCCGCGCTGCCGCAGATAGTGGTCCATGAGCACGATAGCCAGCATGGCTTCGGCAATCGGTACGGCACGCAGACCGACACAGGGGTCGTGCCGCCCGGTGGTGGCGATCTCGGTAGCCTCACCCTCCTCGTCCACCGTCGCACCGGGCAAGCGGATGCTTGAAGTCGGCTTCAGCGCCATGCTGAAAAGGATGTCCTGACCGGTGGATATACCGCCAAGAATGCCGCCGGCAGCGTTGCTGTGAAAACCCGCGGGCCCGATTTCGTCACGGTGCTCGGTACCTTTCTGCGCCACTACAGCAAAGCCCGCCCCCAGTTCGACGGCGCGCACGGCATTGATGCTCATCAGCGCGTGGGCAATATCGGCCTCGAGCTTGTCGAAGACCGGCTCACCGAGGCCTGCGGGCACACCCGAGGCCAGTACGTTGACCCGCGCGCCGATCGAGTTGCCCTCCTTGCGGAGCGCATCCATATAGGCCTCGAGTTCCGCTATGCGGGACGGATCTGCGCAGAAGAACGGATTGTCGTCGACGGTGGAAAGGTCCAGCGGATCGAGCACCAGTGGACCGAGTTGGCGCAGATAGCCGCGGATTTCCACACCGAGGCGCTCACGCAGATATTTGCGCGCGATCGCTCCGGCCCCGACCCGCATCGCGGTCTCGCGGGCGGAGGAGCGGCCGCCGCCACGGTAATCGCGCAGGCCATACTTCTGCTGATAGCTGTAGTCG
Organism: Gammaproteobacteria bacterium; assembly: GCA_044344525.1. Taxonomy (GTDB): domain Bacteria; phylum Pseudomonadota; class Gammaproteobacteria; order Steroidobacterales; genus SHZI01. The sequence continues at coordinate 8,629 of JBIJCV010000030.1, forward strand.
GCATGGCCGGGACGGAACCGGTCCTTGATGCCGGCATAATCTTTGGACTTCTGATCGACGTTCTCGATCAGCAAACCGATCGGCGTGCCGGTCGTCAACCCTTCAAAAACACCAGACAGGATGTGTACCGTATCCGGTTCGCGGCGACCGGTCGTATGCCGCGATTTGCCCGGCCGGCGGCGTTCCAGATCGTGCTGGATATCAGCCTCGGCCAGCGGCATGCCCGGCGGACACCCATCCACGATACAGCCGAGCGCCGGCCCGTGACTTTCACCGAAGGTGGTCACGGAAAAAAGCCTGCCTATGGTATTGCCGGACATTCGCTTGCTCTCAGGTCTGCGGCGCTGATCAGCGCGATGCCATCGCCGCCGTACTCAAATTCTGGCCAGATAAACGGCAGCGTCGCGAAACGCGCCTCCAGCAGCGCAGCACCGCCACCGACCTCCAGTGCCAGCCAGCCATCTGCTGCCAGGAATTGCGTCGCATGTTGCAGGATTCTGGCAGGTGTTGCCATCCCGTCCTCCTGCGACACCAGTGCCAGCGCCGGCTCATGACGATATTCGTCCGGCAAGGAGGCCATCTCTGCGGGAGAAACATAGGGCGGGTTGCTGATGATCAGATCGAACCGCCCGGTGAGCCCTGCATACAGGTCGGCCTCCACCAATTGCACCCGGTCTGCCACTTTGTGCCGGGCCACATTCTGCTGCGCAACCTCCAGCGCCGCTGCCGAAATGTCGGTGGCGACCACGCTGCTGTCCGGAAACGCCAGCGCGCAGGCAATCGCCATGCAACCGCTGCCGGTGCCGATTTCCAGAATCCGGCGCACACTGGCCGGATCCAGCCAGGGTTCAAAGCGCGTCATGATCAACTCGGCAAAGGGTGAGCGCGGCACCAGCACCCGCTGGTCAACATGGAACGCCAAACCGGCAAACCAGGCCTCACCGGTCAGATAGGGCAGCGGCTGGCGCGTACTGATCCGCGCTTCAAGCAGGTTGGCCACGCGTTGCTGATCGGCTGCCGATACCAACAGCGCATAGGCGCGC
>JBIJCV010000353.1:0-2620 GCA_044344525.1 Gammaproteobacteria bacterium
AGCAGGCATCCTGATGAGCAGCACCGGGACAGCGATGCAACGAGTCGAGCGAATCAGCCTGCCAGTGCGCGGCATGACCTGTACGGCCTGCTCTACCCGGCTTGAGAAAGCGCTCGGACTGGTGCCCGGGGTGAGCATGGCCAGCGTCAACTTTGCCATTGAACAGGCTACCGTGGCTTTCGATCCGCAGCAGACCAGTGCAGCAGGCATCGCCGAAGCCATCAGCAGGGCCGGTTTCGAGGTCCCTGCCAACCCACCCGGCACCCTCAGCGAGGACGAGCAGCGTACCGAAGACCAATCACAGCTGCGCCGCGAGTTTCTCCTGCTGATGGTCTCGGCGGCATTCGCCGCACCGCTACTGTGGCAGATGGTGGGCATGAGCATCGGCCAGCACTGGCATCTGCCGGCCTGGCTGGAACTGCTGCTGGCAACCCCGGTGCAGTTCGTGATCGGCGCACGTTTCTATCGCTCTGCCTGGCAGGCCATCCGGGCCAGGGCCGGCAACATGGATGTGCTCGTCGCCCTCGGTACCAGCGCCGCCTATGGCTATAGCCTCTACCTGCTGATCACGCTCGGCTTCGGCGCCGCAACTGGCAGGCTGTATTTCGAGGCATCGGTGATCATCATCACCCTGGTTCTGCTCGGCAAGTTTCTCGAAACCCGGGCCAAACGCGGCACCACTGTCGCCATCCGGCAGCTCATGGAATTGCGTCCACAGACTGCGCGGGTGCGACAGGCTGACGGTACGGAACGCGAAATGCCCGTCAATGCCGTACAGCACGGCGATCTGCTTGTGGTCCGGCCCGGCGAACGGATTCCCGCTGATGGCGTGGTGATCACCGGCCGCAGCGAGCTCGACGAGTCGCTGATTACCGGCGAGAGCCTGCCCGTCGACAAGCAACCAGGCAGTCGGGTAACCGGTGGTGCGATCAACGGCACCGGCCTGCTGGAGATACGGACTACGGCGGTCGGTGCAGATTCGACACTGGCAAAGATCATCCGCCTCGTCGAAAACGCGCAGAGCGGCAAGGCGCCTGTGCAGCGGCTGGTCGATCAGATCAGCGCGATCTTTGTGCCGGTGGTCGTGCTTCTGGCATTGGTCACTTTTGTTGCCTGGCTGATAATCAGCGGCGATTTCGAGCACTCGCTGGTCTCGGCAGTTGCGGTACTGGTTATCGCCTGCCCCTGTGCGCTGGGCCTCGCAACGCCAACTGCAATCATGACCGGCACAGGTGCGGCAGCCCGCGCCGGCATCCTGATCAAGGACGTCGAGGCACTCGAGCGCGCCCATCGTCTCGATACGATCGTCTTTGACAAGACCGGTACGCTGACCGTCGGACAGCCTGTGCTCGTCGGTATCCATATGGTCCGCGGCAGCGAAGATGAACTATTGCAGCTGGCCGCTTCAGTACAACAGGGCAGTGAGCATCCCCTGGCCCGTGCGATCATCGACCATGCAGTCTCACGCGGACTGGTCAGCAGCAGGGTCACGGATTTCCGCAGCCATACCGGCCGCGGCGTTACCGGCACCGTGTCCGGACGCGAGATCATGCTCGGCAACGAGCGACTGCTCGCCGAACAGCAAATCGATGCAGGTACGGCCTCAGAAGCGGCCGGGCGCATGCAGCAACAGGCGCAAACCGCTGTCTTTGTGGCGGATCGCGATGGCGTGATCGGCCTGATCGCCATTGCCGATCAGTTGCGACCAGAAGCCATCGCAGCTATCGCCACGCTGCGCGACATGGGCATACGCACACTGATGCTTTCCGGCGACGCTGAACGGGTTGCGGCAGAGATTGGCCGCCAGGCTGGTGTGGACGAAGCGCGCGGAGCGATACAACCCGAGGGTAAAGCGCAGGCTATCGTACAACTGCGCAGCAGCGGCCATGTCGTTGGCATGATCGGCGACGGCATCAACGATGCGCCGGCGCTGGCCGCTGCCGACGTCGGCATTGCGATGGGCACCGGTACCGATATCGCGATGGAAACGGCGGGTGTGACGCTGATGCGCCCGGACCCCCGCCTGGTGGCCGGTGCAATCGCCGTCAGTCGCGCCACCTTCAGCAAGATCCGCCAAAACCTGTTCTGGGCGTTCATCTATAACCTGATCGGTATTCCGGCCGCGGCGCTCGGCTATCTGAGCCCGGCTCTGGCAGGCGCAGCCATGGCGATGAGCAGCGTCAGCGTGGTCAGCAATTCACTGCTGCTGCGTCGCTGGCGTCCCGCAATGCGGGAGATCAACAGGGCATCAGCGCCCACCACAGACAAGCAGCACAGGAGCTAACACGGATGACAACTCAGGAATTCAAGGTACAGGGCATGACCTGCGGGGGCTGTGAGCGCAGCATCCAGAACGCATTGAACAGCCGTCCAGGGGTGGTCAGCGCCAAGGCTGACCGCATCGCCTGCACAGTCAGCGTCGAGTTTGATCCCGCCCGGATCGGGCCCCCGCTGATTGCACAGGCGATCACCGAGGCTGGCTTCGAGGTTGCAAGCTGAACAACCGGTATTTCATTTTCTACCGCGGCAAGTATCATAAGAGGCATTACAAATACATGTTCAAGAAGCCTCTCGGGAAACAATGATGAACCACCAACACCTGTCAGACGACATGATTTAC
>JBIJCV010000352.1:0-2627 GCA_044344525.1 Gammaproteobacteria bacterium
CAGCGCAGAAAGAAGCCAATCCACGGCTCCCAATCGGGCGTATCGCCCTTGAGCGTCGTTTGGGTCCGCCGCAGCGCCTTGTAATAGAGGTCCTTGTTTTCCTCGATTACCCGCTCCAGCGAGGCATAAGGTACATAGGCATAGCCCGCCCGCAGGAGCAGGAGCGTGGTGAGCACGCGGGAAAGCCGCCCGTTTCCATCCTGAAAAGGATGGATCGCGAGAAACGTCACGATGAAGACGGCGGCGACAAGAAGCGGATGCAACGCTTCTTCCTCGATTGCTTTGCGTGTCCAGGCGATGAGGTCCTCCATTTCGCGCGGGGTATCAAAAGGCATCGCGGTTTCAAACACGATGCCAATCTCATGCCCGTCCGCGTCGAAAGCGACGACGTGATTGGGGAGGGTCTTGTAGGAACCGCGATGGCGCTCGTCCTTGTCGCTGTGGCGTAGCAAGGTCTGGTGCAGTTGCCGGACGTGATTTTCGGTCAGGCGCAGATCGCCAAAGGCCTCAAACACGAGGTCCATCGCTTCAGCGTATCCAGCCACCTCTTGTTCGTCGCGCGTCTTGAAGGACTTGATCGCGATGTACGGCAGCAACGCCTCGACCTGTGCATCGGAGAGCTTCGCCCCTTCGATACGCGTGCTTGATCCGACGCTCTGAATGGTCGCCACCCTGCGCAAGGCGCTTAGGCGGTCGGGCGAGAGTGTCCTGAGGGCTTCCCATCGCCCCTTGAACTCATCGATTTCAGCGATGAGTTTGACGAGGTCGGGGCCCAATACGAGCTTGGGTTCCCTCATGATCGGGTGGCCTCCATACCTGATGCCATACCCGATTACACCCAATAATAGCCGATTCCGCAAGTCAATTCGGAGGTCGACATCGGCGTCGCAGGGTCCGGGTTTTTGGCGGTTTTGGGGAAAATGATCATGAATAACGCGCGTGGGGCAAACCTCAAGAGCATGCTGGCGGTTGCCATGCTGGCCGGTCGTTCACGCCCACGAGTTATTTCACCAGCACGGCTGATCCGGCCTTTACCGGTCACGGTACTGCGCAAGCCGATAACGATTACGAGATTCACTTCGGCAATTTTGCCGGGTTGAGTGGTGTCAACAAGCTGGGTGATATTTCCGTCAACCTGCTGGGTGTTGGCGCCGGGCAGATCCTGATGTCCATCAACAGTGAATATGGCGCCTTCTACAGCCTTGCTTCCCTCCAGGAGCAGACCGTTGATCTGTACGGCGCTACCACCGCCGTTCCTGCCCCGGCCGGCGTCTGGCTGCTCATGACTGGCCTCGCAGGACTGGTAACGCGGCGTTTCGTTCGCCGCTGAGCGCGACTCGTGCTATATCTTGCCGATGGTTCACACCGGCAAGGTCTCCAGATATCAGCCCGCCACCCTGATGGGGTTGGCGGCGCTGGTCATCTGCACCGCTTTTCTCGTCCATAACGTCAATGCGCTGTATGTGGAGCCGAATATTCTCGGCTTCAAGGATCCGCGCGTTGATTACGCCGATCTTGCCAAGCTGAAGAATGCGCTGGGCTCATTGCCCTGGCGGCTCTCCGGGTTTGGGCATCTGCTCAGCGGCTTTGCTTGCGTAGTGTTGGGGCTGTCGGCCAGACAGTGGTTCCGTGATTCCAGGCTGGCTGCAGCACGCCTGCTGCTCGGTGCGGGCTTTGTCGCGGGTGTGGGTTTTCTGCTGACCGCGATCACGGATCAGGCGGGCAGCGCTGCCGTGAAGCTTCTTTCCACACAGAACCCGGCGCTTGAGGATGCGGCTTACCTGTCCTTGAGCATCGTGCGCATCATCTTCAACTGCCTGGCCCAGGTGGGGCTGGGGTGGTTTGCCTGGCAGCTGAGTTTCTGCGGTCTGAAGACCGGCATGTTGCCGAAGGCTTTCTGCTGGTTCGGTTATCTGTCGGGGTTCACCGGCCTGCTCATGGCCGTGATCTTCATCCCCACCTATCTGCTGACCGTGCTGATCTGGTCCGGCTGGCTGGCCGTGCTCATGCTGCGGCGGGCGGTTTCGGCCGTTCCGGTGCCTTGATCGTCAGCGTGTAGAGGCTGACGAGGCCCATCAGGACCGCGCCGACGATCATCGGTGCATGATGGCCGAGCCGCGTGTAGATCTGCGTACCCACCAGCGGCCCGAGAATCGCACCCAGCGTGGTCCCGGCACCGAGAAAGCCGGCCGCCGCACCCTGTTCCCATGGTTGTACGCGCAGGCTGGCGCTGCCGTTGACGCCGGGATTGGCACAGGCAAAGGACAGGCCGAGTACGGCAAAGCCCAATGCCATGACGATCGTGTTTGGCGCCACCATGATGATGAGCAGTGACAGGACGAACAGGGGGCCGAGCGCGCGCAGCAGTACATGCGGCCGGATCTTGAAGTACTGGAACACGCCGATCTGCGCCACCACGATCATGGCGGCCATGCTGACCAGCATGATGCTTGCAGTGCGTACCAGTTCCTTCGGGTCATGAATGCCGTACTCGTCCTGCAGGTAGAAGCTGAGGATCAGCTGCAGCCCCATGAAGGTGATGAAGAAGCAGAACCAGATGATGATGAAGGGCCGCAGGCGCGGGTCAGATAACTTCAGGGCAACCTTTGGTTTTGTTCTGTTGATGT
>JBIJCV010000081.1:0-6996 GCA_044344525.1 Gammaproteobacteria bacterium
GAAGCCGATCGCCGCGGCGCTATACATCGGCACGAGTTCGCCGAAGTAGGCCAGTGCTGCCGCGAGTGCCGGGCCGAGTACCGAGCCCAGGCCGTTGGCACCACCGATCACCGCCATGCCCTGGCCGCGGTGCTGTACGTCGGTGATATCCACCATGTAGGCGGTAGAGGCCGGGTAGATTGCCGAGGCGATCAGGCCGTAACAGGCGCGGGCGCAGGCGAACAATATCAGCAGGCTCATGCCGGTCATCACGCCGCTCAGGCCGAGCTGCAGGATGATGGCAACGACCAGCGTGCCGATGGCAGCACCGATGACACCGGTGATGAACACCGATTTGCGGCCAATGGTGTCGCTGCGCTTGCCCCAGAACGGCGCACCGAACACCAGTGGCAGATTGGCGAGCGTGAGTGCGATACCGAAACTCTGCGGATCCCAGCCCACCCGGCGCACCAGCGGTGCGATGATCACGAAGGTCAGCGATTGGCCGATGGCGAACAGCATCACGCCGAAGCCGAGCAGCAACCTGGCCTTCAGCGGGCCAGCGCCTGGTGTATCCGTCATGTATTCGTCCTGGGTGTGCGGTCTGTGGATTAACGCTGTGCTGCGGGCAGTGCAAAGGCGGTGATCTGGTCGCCCGCTTTCTGATAAACAAAGGCATGGCCGCCGGAGGCGACGACCACGAACTGCCGGCCGCCGATCTCGTAACTCATGGGTACGGCAAAGGCGCCGGTCGGCAGGGTGGCGCTCCACAGTTCGCTGCCGTTGCGGACATCGAAAGCACGCAGCCGGTCATCGCCGGTGGCGCCGATGAAAACCAGTCCGCCGGCCGTGAGCATCGGGCCACCGAAGGTCGGCGTGCCCCACTTCAGCGGCAGTGGTAGCGAATGCGGCGTGGCCATCGGCGGCGGCAGCATATGATCCCAGACGCCCAGCGTGCCACGCCAGAGGATCTCGCCCTGCTGCAGGTCAACGGCCACCAGTTCCGCATAGGGCGGTGCCGTGCAGGGCACCTGATTGAGCGGTGAGAGCAGCGCCGACTGTTTTATGGCCCAGGGTGTGCCATGAATCCGCGCCGGCGCACCCATCATGTTTTCCTGCATGCTTTTGTGGACTTCGTTGTCGTCCGCTGCCGGCAGCAGTTGCGCGTAGTGTGCGAGACGCAGCACATTGGTAACCAGGATTTTTGACCGGGGGTCGACAGCAACGCCGCCCCAGTTGATACCGCCGGCGGTGGACGGCACGACGATCGTGCCTTCGAGCGTCGGTGGTGTGAAGATTTTTCCGTAGCGCTTGTTGCCGTATGCCTTCACGCAGGCATTGCGTTCCCACGGTGTCATGCCCCAGAAATCTTCCGCCTTGAATTCATGCGGCACGAGCGGCGGCGGTTTGACCGGGAAAGGCTGGGTGGGCGAAAGCTGTTCGCCCGGCACGCCGCCCTGCGGTACGGGCCGCTCCTCGATCGGGAAGAACGGCTCGCCGGTTTCGCGGTGAAAGATGTACAGCATGCCGGTCTTGGTGGCCTGGATCACGGCAGGGAAGGGCTTGCCGTCCTTGCTGAGTTCCACCAGCGTCGGTTGTGCGGCGTTGTCGTAGTCCCAGACATCGTGATGCACGGTCTGGAAGTGCCAGGCGACCTTGCCGGTCGCACCATGCAGCGCGACGATCGAGTCTGCGTAATCGTTGTTCCCTGGCCGGGTGCCGCCGAAATAATCCGGTGACGGACTCGAGGTGGGCATGAACAGCAGATCGCGTTCCGGGTCGGCGCTCATCACCCCCCAGACATTGCCCGCGCCAGTATCACGCGCGCCCGCTTCGCTCCAGCCGGCGTAGGCGGGATCCGCTGCGCTGCGCGGTATCGGATCAAAGCTCCAGCGCGCTGCTCCACTGCGTACATCGAATGCGCGCACGGCACCGCTGGGCGCATTGGCGCGATGGAAGTCGCGTACTGAAGTGCCCAGCACGACTACATCGTTGATGACCAGCGGCGGGCCGGAGAACTTCACTTCACCGATGGCGGCCGGCGGGTGTGCAGCGAGGACGGTTGCTTCGAGTGCAACGGTGCCGCCGATGCCAAAGTCCGTGCAGGCCTTCCCGGTCCGCGCATCCAGTGCAATCAGGCGCAGGTCGTGGGTGGCGACGAAGATACGCTGACTGCAGAAAGCTGGCGGCGTTCCGTCGCGCGCGGTCCAGTAGGAGACGCCGCGACAGTTGGTGAAGCCGGGAGTCTTGAGGCCTTCCGGGTCTTCAGGCGTGCCATAGCCACCGACGCGCGTATCGGGTTCATAGACCCAGCGTTCCTTGCCCGTGGCCGGGTCGAGTGCGATCACCCGGCCAAAGGGCGTGCAGATCATCAGGTGTCCGCCAGCCGCCGCGGGCAACAGGATCGGATTGACCTGCACCTTGGCCCACTTGCTTTGCAGTTCGGGGCGGCGGGTGAGTTCGCCGGTGCTGTATTGCCAGGCGACTTCCAGTTGGCCGACGTTGGCCGCGTTGATCTGCGTCAGCGGGGAAAATTTCTGGCCGCCGGGATCACCGCCGTAGTGCAGCCATTGTTCAGCTGTTGCAGCGCCCGGCAAGCAGCCGGCCAGGAGCGCGACGATGGTCAGGACATGACGGACAGAAACCATGGGGTGATTCCGGAAAAGGGTATGGCGAATCACGATGGTAGCGGCCACGCGCTGCTACGCCTAGCCGGGAAGGCCGACATTCCCTGCATGCTGCGCCACTGGTCGGACGCAAAGCGTATTGACGCCTGGATGGATCAGCTGTTTCCGGGTCGGCTCTCGGCGCCATCGTAGTCGTCGTCCGAAACCGCTGCCTGATGGCGGGTCGGTTTCGGCGTGCCGATGAGCTTTGCCGGCAGTGGCAGGGCACTGACCAGTGACATGATGATCGCCGCCAGATACGGCACGGTCTGCACGAGCAGCACCAGGATCCAGATCGACAGGTCCGGGCTGCCCATCAGGTCGATCGCGCTGACGCCCCAGGCGGCAAGCAGCAATGCGATGGTCATCAGCCATTCCTCGCGGGCCGATGACAGGGCGGCCAGCAGGGCATGCCGTTTGGCCTGCTTGGGCGTGCGGAAAAAAGGCTTGTCGCGGGTGATGAGTCCCGACAGTATCGCCACACCGACGGTATGCGACAGGCCGAGTCCGGCCAGTGCAGCGGCGGCAATCTGCCGCGGGCGTGCGCCCACGCAGCTGCGGTACAGATCGATGAGTTTTGCCGCCTTGAAGGCAAACAAGGACAGGGGCAGTACCGAGAAGATGAGCAGCGGCGGATCGACCGCACCCGGCGCCATGATCATGCCGACCGACCAGCCCAGCGCCGCAAAGTTGAACAGCAGATTGCAGCCATCGGCCACCCACGGCAGCCAGCCGGCCAGGAAGTGGTAACGCTGACCAGGTGTCAGTGACCGGTCTTTCCAGCGAAACAGTACGGCAGCATGGCGCCGCAGGATCTGCATGGCGCCATAGGCCCAGCGGAAACGCTGCTTTTGAAAGTCGTTGAAGGTATCCGGCATCAGGCCGCGGCCATAGGAGCGCGGGCTGTAGCTTGCGGTCCAGCCCTGCTCAAACAGGCGCAGACCGAGTTCCGCATCTTCGGTAATGCACCACTCGCTCCAGCCGCCGGCCGATTCGAGCGCCGTGCGCCGCACCAGCGTCATCGTGCCGTGCTGGATGATGGCGTTGCGCTCGTTGCGCGTCACCATGCCGATATGGAAAAAACCGGCGTACTCGGCGTAGCAACTGGCCTTGAAGGCGTTGTCGGCAGCGTCGCGGTAGTCCTGCGGGGCCTGGGCGATGGCCAGTTTGGGATCGGCGAAGGTGGGCAGCATGTCGCGCAGCCATTCCGGACGCACGACATAGTCACTGTCGATGACAGCGATGATTTCCGCAGCCGGGTCGGTATTCCTCAATGCAAAGTTGAGTGCTCCGGCCTTGAAGCCGGCCAGTGGTGCGACATGAAAAAACCGGAAGCGCTCGCCCAGCGTTGCACAGTGTGCCTCGACGGGTCGCCATACCGCTTCGTCGCTGGTGTTGTTGTCGATCACCAGGACTTCGAAGTCCGGCCAGTCGAGATTGGCCAGCGCATCGAGGGTTTCGATGACCATCGCTGGTGGTTCGTTGTAACAGGGCACATGTACCGAGACTTTCGGGTATTCCTGCGCCACAGTGCTGTCGACAGCGGGAGACGCGGGTAACTGGCGCCGGGCAGTGGCCCATTGCGCCTCGGCCCATTCATGCGCCTCGGCCAGCAATACCGCGAGTACACCGATGGTGCCAATGAGCAGCAGTACGCCGACGATTACCGTGGTCACGGTCATGTACTGCTGCGAGTATTCATAGAGTACCCAGACGACCGTCGTGGTCGTTGCGTAGGCAACGATGGCCAGAAAGCTGCGACCCGAGTTGGCGAGTCGGCGACCGTCCAGTGAAAAGACTGTCAGCAACAGCAGCGCCAGGGCGACGGCTATTGCGGCCAGGGTGCGCCATTCCGGAATGCGCACGATGGGCGCCTTGAACGGAAACTTGGCCTCCCGATCCACATCGTAGACGCCCCAGTAGGCACCGACCGACCCTTCGCTCTGCGCTTTCCAGGGCTGGTCGAAGGCTTCCATCAGGTAGTAGACGTAGCCCTGCTCTTTGGCACGGGCCAGAAACCGGCGCAGGAACATCGCTTCATTGGCATCGGAGGCGACGGCCGCTTCGCGCGTGCGGCCGTTGCTGGGCCAGCCGACCTCGGCGAGGACGATCTTCTTGCCCGGGAAGGCCTTTTCCAGTCGTTCAACCTTGTCATCGATATAGCCGATCGCCGCTTCAGCGGGTATGCCTTCCCAATAAGGGAGCATGTGTACGGCCAGATAGTCGACGTGCTCGGCAAGTTCCGGGTGGCGCAGCCAGACGTGCCAGGGTTCGGCGGTGCTGACCGGTTGTTTCACCGCCGTCCGCACCCGGTCCAGATAGGCAGTGAGGTCCGAGATCGGGATGTCGCCACGCAAAATGACCTCGTTGCCGACGATCAGGCGAATGACATTCTTGTGACCGCGTGCCAGCCGGATTGCGCGCTCGATTTCGGTCGCGTTGTGCGCATATCGCGCGTCGATCCAGGCGCCCAGCGCGACCTTGATCTGGTGCTTTTCCGCGAGTATTGGCACCTCGCCGATGGTGCCATCGGTGGTGTAGGTGCGGATTGAGCGCGTGCGGTCCTTGAGCAGGACCAGATCGTCTTCGATCTGCTTGAGGTCGGGGAAGTCACCGGCCACCGCATCCTGACCAGTACGGTAGGGGGAGAAGGCGAAGCCCTGAATACGCTGCGGCCACTCCGGTTCGGCGACCGGCTGGTTGGCCAGTCCCCACAGGGTGACGGTTACGGCACCAAAGACCGCCGCAATCAGCAGGGCTGGAATTCGCATGGGTGTTCTTCTGTTCCGCTACCGGGGGTCGGGAGCTGCTGGACTTATCCCCGGTTATTCTACTCCGGGGGCGGGTATCAGGACACTGGCAGGGTGCAGGACTTTTACGGCACGGGCACAATCGGCTTCCGCTAGATCCCGAGGTGGCTTCGCATGCATGTGGTGATTACTGGCAGTACCAAGGGTATAGGCCTGGGTCTGGCCCGCGAGTTTCTGCGGCTGGGCCATGATGTGGTGGTTTCCAGTCGCGGCTCTGCGGCAGTCGAAACGGCCCTGGCCGGGCTGCGGACCGAATTTCCGGGCCGCAAGATCGTCGGCAAGGTCTGCGATGTGGCGGACTACGCGCAGGTGCAGGGGCTATGGGATGCAGCGGTCGCCGGCCTGGGCAGCGTGGATATCTGGGTCAATAACGCCGGCCGCGACGGCGTCAAGGTGCCATTCTTCATGATGCCGCCGGATGACTACGTCAAGACCATCAATACCAACCTGATCGGGCTGATGAACTGCAATCGTGTGGCGATCCCCGCAATGTACAAGCAGGGTGCCGGCACACTCTGGAACATGGAGGGCTTCGGCAGCAACGGCTCGGTGCGTCCGACCCTGTCGGTATACGGTGCATCCAAGTATGCGGTCGCTTATTTCACCAAACCGCTGGCGAAGGAACTCGGCAAGTCACCGGTCAGTGTCGGTTATCTGAGTCCGGGCATCGTGGTGACCGATCTGCTGGTGCCGCCACCCGAGCGGCGCAACAAGGACTGGGAGCGATCGAAGAAGATCCTCAACATCCTGGCCGATACGGTCGAGACCGTGACGCCGTTTCTGGTGGCAGGCATGCTTGCCAACCACGGGAAAAATGGTGCGGCAGTGCGCTGGCTGACCAATGGCAAGGTGCGCAGCCGGTTCTTCATGAGCATCTTTCGGCGGCGCGATGTATTCGGTCCGCTGGGTCTTTAATCCGGAATAAAGCGCACGCGGATCTCGCTGCGGACTTCTGCGTCTGATCCTGCCGGCGCTTCAACTGGCGCGAAGCGCCAGCGGCGTACCGCGGCGAGTGCCGCAGCTTCGAACTGGCCTGCTGGTTCGGCGGCCGTCACCTGCAGATCGGTAGTGCGGCCAACTTCATCCACACCGAAGCTCACATCCACCCATCCGGCGACGCGCTGTCCATCGCGGGTGCGCGGGTAATCAGGGTCTGCATAGCGGCGCACCTTCAGGCTGGAGAACGGCACCATATATATGCCGGTTTCTGCAGTTGGCGCCGTCTCCAGGGCGAGTGACGGTGCAACCGGCACAGGCAGGGCAGGCGCCACCGGTCGGGGTGCAATCAGGGCTGTCGTTGGTCTGATCGGCATGCTGGCGGCGGGCTCTGCTTCCGCACTGGCCACTGACGGTGCCGGATCAACCTGGCGCTGCGGGATGGGCAACACTGCAAGCGGTTGCGGTGTTGCTGGTGCGGCTGGTGTGAGTGTCGCCAGCGGGGGCGGTGAGGTGATGGCCGTATCTGCCGCAGGCGCGGCTTCGCGCATGATGAATCCGGTCTCTGGTTCGGTGGTTGCTGCTGCCTCCGGTACTGCGGTAAT
>JBIJCV010000031.1:0-9631 GCA_044344525.1 Gammaproteobacteria bacterium
GGCACCACCGCGCGCATAGCTGCGCGCTTGTTCCGTAATGCGCAGGGACTTGCCAGCCAGAGAGCCGGCTGCTGGCGAGCGGCGCTTCACCTCGGCGATGACATCGAAACCCTGCGGCGAGAGCCTCAGGGGTGGCGGCACCGGCAGTTTGCGCATGCGCGCCTCGAGGATCAGTGCCGGGCAGCCTTCCATACCGGCGACCGCACGCAGCGCGCTGCTCACGCCCATGCGTGTCAGAAAATCCGGAGGGGGGTTATTGGGCTTTCTCATGCGCCGTTTCAGACCGCGGCCGGCTGCCAGGCACGCAGGCGGGCGAGCAGACGCGCGCCCTCTCCACCATCCAGCGCCCGCTGTGCCGCTTCGATACCGCGGCGCAGGCCGCGCGCGCGGCCGACCAGATCGAGCACCAGCCCCGCACCGAGCACCAGCGCATCGCGATGCGGACCACGATCCTCGCCGCATAACACCGCTTCGATCGCGCGTGCATTGGCGGTGGCGTCACCGCCGGCCAGATCAGCCGCCGTGCAACGGGGAATGCCGTAGTGGGCCGGATCGCGTCGCCCCCGGCGCACCAGCCCGGGGCGCACATCGAAGACCACGAACGGTCCTGCCGGCGTGGCCTCATCCCAGCCCGGCTCGCCGTGCACGACGAAGGCGCGCTGTATCGGCATCCCGGCAAGAGCGTCCGCAAGCAGCCGCGCGGCGGGCAGGTCGCAGGCACCGATCAGGCCAAAGGGTGGCGCAGCCGGATTGGTGAGCGGCCCGAGCAGGTTGAATATCGTGCGGATGCCCAGCGCACGACGCACCGGAGCAATCGCTTTCATCGCCGGATGAAAATTTGGCGCGAACAGGAAAGTGAAGCCTGTGGCATCAAACAGCGCTCGCGCAGCAGCAGGCGTCGGTGGCAGGCAGATACCCAGTGCTTCGAGCACATCCGCGCTGCCGGACTTCGACGACACCGACCGGTTACCGTGCTTGACGATCGGCACACCGGCCGCAGCGGCAACGAGTGCCGCACCCGTAGACAGGTTCAGGCTGCCTGAAGAGTCGCCACCCGTACCGACCACATCTGCCGTCGCCACCGCAGCGCCGGGCTCGAAGCGACGGGCAAGCGCACGCATCGCCGTGGCCATACCACGCAACTCTGCAGCGGTCTCGCCCTTGATCCGCAGCGCCACCAGCAAGGCAGCGGCGACCGCCGGAGGCAGTTGTTCATCAGTCAGCGCGTGCATGAGCTCGGCAGCCACTGCCTCGCTCAGATTCTGGCCAGCGAGCAGCTGCTCGAGCGTGGTGTTTACGGTCTGCACTGCAGTCAAGGCCGGCCAGCCGTCATGGCGAGGAAGTTGCCCAGCAGCTGATTGCCCTCTGGCGTGAGCACGCTTTCCGGATGGAATTGCACACCTTCGAGTGGCAAGTGCCGATGGCGCACACCCATGATCTCGCCGCGTTCACTGCGCGCCGTGATTTGCAGCACCGCTGGCAGGCTCTGCTCCTCGGCCGCCAGCGAGTGGTAGCGGCCGGCCTGAAACGGCTGGCTCAGCCCGGCGTACACACCAAGACCATCGTGCTCGATCATCGAGGTCTTGCCATGCATGAGACGTGGCGCAGAAATGATTCGCCCACCGAAGTGCTGCACCATCGACTGATGACCGAGACACACGCCCAGCGTCGGCACCCGCTGCTCAAACGCCGCGAGCATCGCCAGCGATATGCCGGCGTCGTCCGGTCGGCCCGGACCCGGGGAAATGCACAGATGGCTGGGCTTCAGCTCCAGCGCCTGTGCCACACTGATCTCATCGTTGCGGTATACCAGCACCTCGGCACCGAGCACCAGAAATGCCTGCACCAGGTTGTAGGTGAAAGAATCATAGTTATCGACCAGCAACAGTCTCGGCTGCAAGGTACTCACAGGCCTTCCTCCGCCATCGTCAGTGCATCGCGCAGAATGGCACTCTTGGCCAGCACCTCGTTGTACTCGCTTTCCGGAACGCTGTCGGCAACGATGCCCGCACCCGCCTGATAGCTGTAGGTATCACCACGGAACACCACCGTGCGGATCGCGATGGCCTGATCCATGTCACCGTTGCTGGCGAAATAACCCACCGTTCCGGCATAGATACCGCGGCGAACCGGCTCCAGCTCGTCGATGAGCTCCATGGCCCGCACCTTTGGCGCGCCGACCAGCGTACCGGCCGGAAAGGCGGCAGCGAACAGGTCAAAAGCATCACGCCCTTCGGCAATCTCGCCCTGCACACCGCTGACGATATGCATCACATGGCTGTAGCGTTCGATGCTGCGATAGGGATCGACATGCACGGAACCCGCTGCTGCCACGCGGCCCAGATCATTGCGCGCCAGATCGACCAGCATCACATGCTCGGCATTCTCTTTTTCATCGGCAAGCAGCGACTGTTCGTGGGCGACATCCTGCTCAGGCGTCGCACCGCGCGGCCGCGTACCGGCGATCGGACGCAGCGAGGCGTGCCCGCGACGCAGCTTGACCAGCGCTTCAGGCGAGGAGCCCGCCACCTGTATATCGCCGAGGTCGATAAAGAACATGTAGGGCGAGGGATTGAGCAGACGCAGGGCGCGATAGGCTTCAAAGGGCGAGAGCTGATGGGTTCCGGTGAACTGCACTGACAACACGAGTTGATAGACATCCCCCCGGGTGATCGACTCCTTGCTGGCCTGTACCGCCTGAATGAACTGCTCACGCGAGAAGCTCTGCCCGGAGGCGGTCTGTCGCCCGGCCGGTGGCGGGGCTGGCAATGCCCCGCGCAGCAGACGGATCACCTGGGCGCGCAACTGCAGGCGCTCGGTCTCGCTACCCGCGTGCAGCAACGCGATCCGGCGCGTCAGATGATCAAAAACCAGCAAGGACTCGGCAGCGACATAGGCGGCCTCGGGGGCCTGGGGATTGTTCGGGTGCACTGGTGCATGCGGGAGACGCTCGAAGTAACGCACCAGGTCATAGGCGCTGACACCGACCAGCCCCCCGCTGAAAGGCAGGTCCGGCAGCACCGGGGCCAGCCGGGGGGCCTGCGCCAGCGTCGACCGCAGCGCGTTCAGCAGTGCATCACGGCCATCAGGCCGGGGCTGCCGCACTGCGCCTGCCTGCAGACCATCGGCATCGAGCCGGAACTCCAGCGCAGCGCCAAAGCCAAGGAAGGAATAGCGCGCCAGATGCACACCGCCCTCGACACTCTCCAGCAGGTAGCGCGGCTTGAGCGGCGCCAGCTTGAGGTACGTGGATACCGGCGTATCCAGATCGGCAGCTATGTCAAACGGTGATTGCATGACTCATTCTTCAGGTCGCAGAAAACAAAAAACCCACCCCGCTTCCGCGATGGTGGGTCATTGGCAGCTCGGGCTGAAACGGGCTAGGCCATGCCCCTCCTCACGGAGAGATCAGTGCGACGCCACCACCAACCCAGCTTCTGTTCACTCTTCAACATGCTGTCAGTATCCACGGCAGCTTCGGCAGCCGTCAAGAGAAAACTATAGTGATGGGCACGGGTTGTTCCCTGGCAGGAGCGCCCGTAGGAGCGGCGTCAGCCCCCCTTATACGGGGCCAAAAATAGCGGCTGGAGCCGCTCCTACGGGCGCCCTGCGGGCAAGGGCATCAGAGCCCGTAGTAGACCGGCAGAAAGAAGCTGAAGGTCAGCCACATGAGGATCGTCAGTGGGACACCCACGCGTACAAAGTCTGCAAACTTGTAGCCGCCGGCACTCATGATCAGCAGGTTGCCCTGATAGCCGATCGGAGTGGCATAGCTCATGTTGGCGGCAAAAATCGCCGCCACCACGAACGGCTCAGCCGGCGCGCCAAGCTGCTCCGCCATGCTTATCGCGAGTGGTACACCGATCACCGCCACCGTATTGTTGGTCACGACGTTGGTCGCCAGGATCAGCAGCAGCATCAGGCCACTCAGGATTACCGATACGGGCATCCCGCCAAAACCAGCCACGAACAGTTTTGCAATGTAGTCGATACCGCCAGTGACCGTCAGCGCGTCGCCCAGCGACAGACTGGCAGCAACCAGCAGGATCAGCGGCAGGCTGAGGGCCGGGCCCAGGTCGCGCCAGCGCAGACACCGGGTCACCAGCATCGTCGCCACTCCCACCAGCGCCGACAGGGACATGGGCAGCAGCCCGAATGCCGCCACCAGCACGACCAGCAACAGGATCCCGAGCGCCCAGGGCGCACGGTCCGTATGCGGCAGATCGATGGTGCCGTCGAGCACCAGGATAGAGCCGCTGCTGCGCAACTCGGCGATCGCATCGCGCGCACCCTGCACCAGCAGTACATCACCGGCCTGCAGGCGGATATTGCTCAGGTCCTCGCTGAGATCCGCGCCGGACATCGCGCGATGTATGGCCAGCGGCACCAGGTTGTAGAGTTTGCTGAAATGCGCAGCGTTGAGTGTCCGGTTGTGCAAGGGCGAGCTGCGCGAAATCACCACCTCCGCCAGCTGCTGCCCCTCTTCATCCAGCGGTACGCTGTCACTAACCGGCTTACTGATATCGCTGGCGTTGTAAAGGGTGGCGCCCAGCAGCCGTTCGTACTCCTTGAGGTTGTCTGCCGTATCGCGCACATACAGCCGGTCCCCCGGCTGCAACTGTATGCCTGACTCCTTTACTGGTAGCAGGCCATCACCGCGGCTGATCCGGTCGATACGCATGCGATCGCCGGTGCGCTTTCGCACCTCGGCAAGGGTACGACCTGCAGCAAAACCGTTGCTCCATACATGCAGCACCGCATTGAACAACCGCGGGGAGCCATCCGACATCAGCGGTTTGCGCGCCGGCAGCAGGCGGGGTGCGACCAGCCACAGGTACAACAGGCCGACCAGACCGCCGACCGCAGCAGGCACGAAAAAATCAAACATGCCGATCGACAGGCCGTATTCGTTGGCGATTCCAACGGCAAGAATATTGGTACCCGAGCCGATGGTCGTCGTCATGCCACCGAGCAGAACTGCCAGGCCCATCGGCATCAACACGTCTGACGGCGCCCGGCCGGCCCGCAGCGAACAGGCCACCAGCACCGGAATCAGCATGACGATCTGCGGCGTATCGTTGATGAAGCCGCTGGTGGCCCAGGAGGTGACCAGCGTGACGAACAGCGCAAAACGCGGCCGCTTTATCCACGTGCGCGAGAGCACGGTCACCACCGGCTGCATCGCGCCCGTGCGGTCGAGCCCTTGCCCGAGCACCATCAGCGCACAAACGGTAACCAGGCCCTCATGACCGAAATTGGCGAAGATATCTGCCGGCTTGAAATCATCGTAGGGATACAGATAGAAGATCAGGGCAAGCGCCAGCAGCACCCACAGACTGGTTGCCTCGGCCCGGATATGCTCGCGCGAGAACAAATAGAGGGCCGCACAGGTAAGCCCCATGACGACAAAGGCATGCAGATCCGGCAGAGTGGGCAAGGGCTGGTCCCTGTTCTTTTGTATCCCGCCTGATTTGCGGCCAGTTCATATATCACGAGGTGTTGCAGGCCGGCAATTCAGGCTGCGCATATGTGGCACACGCCCGGGAATAAGCGCCTGTATAACCCATTCGCGGGCCAGTATCTGCGAAAATGCCGTTGCCGGACCCAGCCAACAAGAGCACCAGAGTGACCTCTGAAATACCGCAACCAGCCCCGACTGCAAGCGAAAAGCGCGGGGATATCCTGTTCCTGGCCAAGGACGCAGGCCTGCGCCAGGACGTTCACGATCTCGGTGTGATCGTTGGCCAACTGCTGGAGGAACAGGGTGGCAGCGCGCTCCTTGCCCGCGTCGAGCAAACACGCCGGGCGGCGATCGATGCCCGGGAAGGTGACCCGGAAGCAGCAGCACGCCTGACGATGCTGCTGGGAGCCCTCTCCGCAACCGAAGCGGAAACCTTCATCCGCGCCTTCTCAACCTATTTCCAGGCGGTCAACAGCGCCGAGCTGGTGCACCGGATACGGCGTCGCCGCGCCTATCTGCGCGAAGGCAAACACCGCCAGCCTGGCGGCTTCGAGGACACACTCTTCGATTTGCGCGACATGGGCGTCACGCTCACCGAAATTGGCGCTGTCCTGGCTGATCTCAACTTTGAACCGGTACTTACCGCACACCCGACCGAACCGACCCGCCGTACCGTCCTGCGCCGACAGAAGGACATCGTACGGCGCCTCATGGACATGCAGAATCCGTCGCTGTCGCCACGTGAGATCGCGGCTGATCTGGAAAATATCCGCGACGACATCACCACCATCTGGCAAACCGACGAACACCCACCCGGGGTACGCACCGTTGCCGACGAACTCGAGCATGTACTGTTCTTTCTCACCGAAACCATCTATCGCGTCATCCCGGTGCTCTACGAGAACTTCGAGACAGCACTGGAAACTGTCTGGGGACCTGAAGCACATGCGGTAGAGCTACCGGTAATGGTGCGAATGGCCTCATGGATTGGCGGCGATATGGTCGGCCGCAATGAGATCACGGCCCGGACAGTCCGGGAACTGATCAGCCGGCAGCGCTCGCTGATTCTGGATCTCTACCACCGCGAATGCCGCGAACTGACCGAGAAACTCAGCCAGAGCCGCACACGCATCGGCGTCTCGCCCGAGATCGAGGCGCGCATTCACCTGTATGCCGGACACTTTCCGAACGCCCTGAGCATGACACCGGTACGCCATCGGGAAATGCGCTATCGGGTCATGCTGCGACTCATGATGGCGCGGCTTCAGTCGACTTTTTCCGACGGGTTGTTTCCCTACGACTCTGCCGGCGAACTGGCCAGCGACCTGCGCCTGATCGTCGACAGTCTTGCCCATTATGGCGGCCAGCATGCCGGGCTGTTTGCAGTGCGCCGCCTGCTACGGCGCGTGGAAACCTTCGGCTTCCATTTCATGACGCTGGATATCCGCCAGGAAGCCAGCGTCAATCGCCGCATCATCGGACGCAGCCTCGGCGAAGCGAACTGGCTTGCGCAGCCGGTGGAGTACCGGATAGAGCGTCTGCGTCGTGCGCTGGCAGAAAATGAATCACCGCTCGTTGAGTTCGACAACGAGGGCAAACGGGCTATCGGGATTTTTCAGGCGATAGCCTTCTGCCGGAAGCGCTTCGGCGAGCAGTCCATGGGACCGTACATCATCAGTATGGCGGAAGGCGTCGATGACGTCCTGTCCGTCCTGCTGCTGGCGCAATGGAGCGAGAGGTTAAGACGCAGCGACGCGATAGCCCTGGATATCGCACCGGCCTTCGAGACAATCAGCGGGCTCGGCAACGCAGCAGCGCTGGTAAACCAGCTTTATGCCGAACCCGGCTACCGGGAGCATCTTGCGGCCCGCAACCGGCACCAGATCGTGATGCTCGGCGTATCCGACAGCAACGTGGATGCCGACCTCGTGTCGGCGCGCTGGGCTTTGCTGAAAGCGCAGCGGGAACTGCTGACCGCTGCCGAAGCCAAGGACATCGATCTCACCATGTTCCACGGACGCGGCGGCGCGCTCGGCGCCGGCGGCGGCAAGGCGCACGCCGATATCCTGAGCGCACCGCCCGGAACGGTGCAGGGCGGGGTACGCGTAATCGAGCAGGGCGAACTGGTGGCCAACAAGTACGGGGTACGCGCCATCGCACTGCGCACGCTGGACCAGGCACTCGCGGCAGTCGCCCGCAGCAAGCTCCGGCCAACCGAGCCGCGCGCCGGCGAGAAGCCGGAATGGGAAGCGGTCATTGAGGTAATCGTTGCGGGAGCCCGCAGCCACTATCAGTCGCTGGTTCTGGATTCACCCGGTTTTTCTGATTACTACCGTCTGGCGACTCCCGCCGACGTCATCGAGCGGATGCGCCATGGCAGCGGCCCCGAATCGGGCCTCTCGGACGGCCTGCTGGCCGCCGCCGGCAGCGCGCCCTGGGTTTTCGCCTGGACGCAGAGCCGCAATATTCTGCCCGGCTGGTTTGGTTTTGGCAGCGGGCTCGAGCGCGCGCTGGAGCAGTTTGGCAAAGCACCCCTGCATGAGATGCTCGCTGGCTGGCACTTCTTTCGCACACTGGTGTCTGACGTGGAAACAGCTCTGGCCAAGAGCGACCTGGCCATCGCGAGTCAGTATTCCGCGCTCGGCGGGGAACTGCATGAGCGGTTTTTCCCGCGCATCCACAGCGAGTTTTTGCGCAGCACCGAGATGGTTCTGCGCGTCAAGCAGCAGCAGGTCCTGCTGGAGAAAGACAATACGCTGCGCCGCTCGATACGGCTGCGAAACCCTTACGTTGATCCCATGAGCCTGCTGCAGATCGATCTGCTGCGACGCTGGCGACAGACCAACGATGATGTGCTCTTCACGGCGCTGACCGCGAGCGTAAATGGCATCGCGCGGGGCCTGCAGGATTCGGGGTGAAAGCCGCATTCCCTGACTTTGACTCCCTGGGTCCGTCCGACCTGGACCTGTCTGCACTGCACAGCACGCTGCCGGAGCTCAAACTGTATGCCAGCAGCACGCCTGAAGAGGTCGGCAGCAGGATCGCCGGCTGTGAAATCCTGATCGTCAACAAGGTGCAGCTTGATCGTGCACTGCTGACCACCAACCCGTCGCTGCGGCTGGTCTGTCTGGCTGCAACCGGCAGCGACAATATCGACCTGGGCGCAGCCCGCGAACTCGGCATCACGGTGTGCAACATCCGCAATTACTGCAGCCCATCGGTCGTACAGCACGTGTTCGGCATGCTGCTGAGTCTGAACCTGCACCTCGATGAGTACCGCCGATTGGTGGCGGACGGAAGCTGGCAGCGCAGCCCGCACTTCTGCCTGCTCGATTATCCGGCCCGCGAACTGGCAGGGCTGACCTTGGGTATCGTCGGTTATGGACAACTGGGGCGCGCCGTTGCCCGTGTGGCACAAGCATTTGGCATGCGCGTGATCGCCAGCCAGACACTGCGGCCAGAGGGCAAACGCCAGGACCAGCCGACTGACGATCCTCCGGTCGAGCGCCGGACGCTGCCAGAACTGCTGGCCGCCAGCGATGTGGTCTCGCTGCACTGCCCGCTGACCCCGGCCACCAGGCACCTGATCAATGCAGAAAGCTTGCAACTGATGCGCGGGGATGCGGTTCTCATCAATACCGCACGCGGTGCACTGGTCGATGAAGTGGCGCTGCTGGCTGCGCTGCACACCGGTCGCCTGGGCGCTGCGGGCATCGACGTACTGGCAGAGGAACCGCCGGCCAGCGGCAACCTGCTGCTGGATGCCCGGCTGCCCAACCTGCTGGTTACACCGCACATTGCCTGGGCAGCCCGCGAATCCAGACAACGGGCGCTGGATGAAGTGGTGGCCAACATCCGCGCATTCATCAGCGGCGAACCACGCAACCAGCTGGTCTGAACTGACACTCTTCCGGCCGACGATCAGGTAGGCTGGGTAATAACGCCACAGGGATACCGCCATGCTGTCAAGCCTCTTTCTCTGCTACGCAGCCGTACACCTCTTCATCTGGCTGTTGGGCTGGCGACTCTGGTCACAGACCGGCCGGCCGCGTGTCCTGCTGATCGTACTGCTTGCCTCTACGCTGCTGTTCTATGACAACCTGCGCATCGGTATCGGTCGCTTCATTGGTCAGGGCGATCTGCTCTATGCGCTGAGCGTGCCGGCCTTTG
>JBIJCV010000354.1:0-2608 GCA_044344525.1 Gammaproteobacteria bacterium
ATTGCGGATCGACACCTACCGGGCATCCGGCGCAGGCGGACAGCACGTCAACAAGACCGACTCGGCAGTGCGCATCGTGCATCTGCCTTCGGGCCTGGTCGTGGAATGTCAGGACGAACGCTCACAGCACAAAAACCGTGCCCGGGCGCTCGCCCTGCTCAAGGCCCGGCTGCTCGACTCTGCACTGCGCAAGCAGCACAACGAGCAGGCCGAGCGGCGCAAGAGCCAGGTCGGCACCGGCGACCGGTCGGAACGCATCCGCACCGATAATTACGCGCAGAGCCGTGTCACCGATCACCGCATCAATCTGACCCTCTACAAGCTCGATTTCATTCTGGATGGCGACCTCGACCAGGTGATCGAGCCACTGATCAACGAATATCAGGCGGAACAGCTCGCCGCACTCGAAAACTGAATCCGGACCCCGACATGACACAGCCCGCCTTTACCCGACTCGTGGACTGCATCGGCAATACACCACTGATCCGGCTCAATCATTTCTCGGACGCCACCGGTTGCGAAATCCTTGCCAAGGCCGAATTCATGAACCCGGGCGGATCGGTCAAGGATCGCGCTGCGCTCGGCATCGTGCGCGATGCCGAGCGGCGCGGCACGCTCCGGCCCGGCGGCATCATTGTCGAAGGGACAGCCGGCAATACCGGCATCGGTCTGGCGGTGGTGGGCAACAGCCTCGGCTATCGCACGGTCATCGTGATGCCCGACAACCAGAGCCAGGACAAGGTCGATACGCTGCGTGCCTATGGCGCCGATGTGCGGCTGGTACCCGCAGTACCCTTCAAGAATCCAAACCACTTCGTGCATCAGTCGCAACGGCTGGCCGAGGAGCTGGATAAAACCGCGCCGCAGGGCGCGGCCTGGGCCAATCAGTTCGATAACACGGCCAATCGCGACTGGCACGAGCAGACGACGGCGGCGGAGATCTGGGCGCAGACCGGTGGCAGCTTGCACGCATTCATCTGTTCGGTCGGCACTGGCGGCACGCTGGCAGGAACGGCACGCGGACTCAAGGCCCGCAACCCCGCCATCCGGATCGGCCTGGCCGACCCGCAAGGCTCCGCGCTCTACAACTGGTTCACCCACGGCGAACTCAGGGCCGAAGGCAGTTCGATCAGCGAAGGCATAGGTACCAGCCGGATTACTGCCAATTTCGAGGGTACGCCGGTGGACGCCGCATTCCAGATCCCGGACAGCGAATCGATCCCGCTGGTCTATGCACTGATCCAGAAGGAAGGTTTGCTGGTCGGTGGCTCCAGCGCAGTGAACCTCGCCGGCGCGCTGCGCATGGCGAAACTGCTGGGCCCGGGTCATGTGATCGTGACCCTGCTGTGCGACTCGGGGTTGCGCTACCGGCAGCGGCTGTTCAACCGCGAGTTTCTGGCTGAACGCGGACTGACGCTGCCAGACTGGCTGAAGCTGGAAGCCTGATCATCGACACTCAGCGCGTCATGCGCAGCAGATAATCCAGCATCTGGCGATCGCGTTCTGCGCTGACTTCAAAACCGATCATCGGCGGATAGCGCATGCGGTTATGCGGTACTACGCCTTTGTTATTGGCGATAAACGCAGCCAGCGTCTCGGGCGTCCAGACCAGTCCCTGGTTGCGCGCATCAATGAAGTTCTGCGAATAGACGAAGTGCGGTGCAACGGCCGCGGGTTTGCCGACGATCCGGTAAAGATTCGGGCCGACGCGGTTCTCACCGCCCTTCTCCAGCGTGTGACAGAAACGACACCAGGTGAAAGCGACCTTTTCAGCCTCCAGCTCTTCAGCAGAGATCGGCGCCAGTGGTTCTGCGTAGTAGTCCGGCAGGTTCTTGCCCGCCAGCAGGCGCTCGATCTCGGCCTGTGGCACCACGTCGTCGGTACCGAAAGGAATAACACCAAACCACAGGTAGGGGAAATACACCGCCAGCGTCAGGAACGCCAGCAGCACCATCGAATGCACAAACCGGGTACCCGCTGAAACGCTCAACTTCCGCTCTCCACAACGCCGTGATTCAGCACCATGCGCTCAGACCCGGGCGCCAGGCAGCAACCTGCGCAGCCCGACCTTGTAGCGCCAGTGCTGGTAAAAACCGAACACAAACCAGATGGACAGCAGCATCAGGTAATAAAAACCGAGCGAGCTGTGCAGATAACCCATGGGAATACGCACCGATTCGCCGCGCGCGACCAAGGTCGGCAGAGTGGCGCCAAACAGCACGATGTCGCGCCCCTCCCCCCATGCATAGAGGAAGCCGATCAGTCCGGTGATCGTGAACGTCGCGTACAGGAACACCAGGATGGTGCGGTTGAAGGCAAAGGAATTCTCCGGCAGTCCTGGCGGGGGCTGCGGCGCCGGGTCACGGTAATACCAGTACAGACGCACAGCTGCGAGCAGCAGCACGATCAGCCCGAGACTGTCATGTATCAGCCGTAGCGTGACCCGCTGATCGAGTGCGGTCCTCGGCAGGTTGATGATATTGATGAACAGCACAAAGAACAGCAGCGCGAGCACATAGCCCATGATCGTCGAACGCCGGTCCTGAATGCCTGGCGCCAGTTGCATGCTCATGCCATGTCCTGCTGTTTGAGGGCTCGCTGATCCGAG
>JBIJCV010000355.1:0-2593 GCA_044344525.1 Gammaproteobacteria bacterium
CATCCGTACCGGTGCCTGGCAGGGAGAAGTCTGGGACCGGCGCAAGGACGGCACGGTGTATCCGAAATGGCTCACCATTTCGGCGGTGAAGGACAACCGCGGCACCGTTACCCACTACATCGGTTCGCACTACGACATCACCGAACGCAAGATCGCTGAAGAAAAGATCAAACAACTGGCCTTCTTCGACCAGTTGACCGGCCTGCCCAACCGGACGCTCCTGCAGGATCGCCTGAAGCAGACGATGGCCGCCAGTTCGCGCAGCGACAGTTACGGCGCCCTGCTGTTCATCGACCTGGACAATTTCAAGACGCTCAACGACACGCTGGGCCACGACAAGGGCGACTTGCTGCTGAAACAGGTCGCGCAGCGCCTGACGCTGTGCGTGCGCGAGGGCGACACCGTCGCCCACCTGAGCGGCGACGAATTCGTCGTCGTGCTGGCCGGGCTGAACACCGACGGCGCCAGCGCCGCGGCGGACATCGAAACCATCGCGGAAAAAATCCTCGCCTCGCTCAACCAGACCTACCTGCTCGCCGACGTCATGCATCACAGCACCGCGAGCATCGGCATCACGCTGTTCAAGGGCGATCCGATCAGCATCGACGAACTGATGAAGCAGGCCGATCTGGCCATGTACAAATCCAAGGAAGCCGGGCGCAACACCTGGCACTTCTTCGACCCGGGCATGGAATCCGCCGTAAAGGAACGCGCAGCGCTGGAAGACGATCTGCGACTGGCCTTGCGGGAGCAGCAGTTCGTGCTCCACTATCAGGCCCAGGTAGTGGGCAAGGGGCGCCCGACCGGAGCCGAAGTCCTGGTGCGCTGGCAGCACCCGCAGCGCGGCATGGTGCTGCCGGGCGAATTCATTCCCCTGGCCGAAGACACCGGCCTGATCCTGCCGCTCGGCGAGTGGGTGCTCGACGCCGCCTGCCGCCAGCTGGCACTCTGGGCTACCGAGCCGGAGCTGAAGCATCTCACGCTGGCGGTGAACGTCAGCGCGCACCAGTTCGGCCAGATCGATTTCGTCGACCAGGTGCTGACCGTGCTGAAGAACACCGGCGCCAATCCGCAGTCCCTGAAACTGGAACTGACCGAGAGCCTGCTAGTCGACAACGTGCAGGACATCATCGAAAAGATGTTCGCGCTGAAAGCCAAGGGCGTCGGCTTCTCGCTGGATGACTTCGGCACCGGCTATTCCTCACTGTCCTACCTGAAGCGCCTGCCGCTCGACCAGTTGAAGATCGACCAGTCCTTTGTGCGTGACATCCTGGTCGACCCCAACGATGCGGCGATTGCCCGCACCATCGTGGCGCTGGCGGAAAGCCTCGGGCTCGGCGTGATCGCCGAGGGCGTGGAAACGGAAACCCAACGCGACTTCCTCGCCCGGTCCGGCTGCCACGCCTTCCAGGGCTACCTCTACAGCAAGCCGGTGCCGCTCGACAAATTCGAGCTGCTGCTGACGACAGGGGTCGCAGCGTGACGGAGCAGGCGAAAGTCGGCGCTGGCGCTACGGCGATGGCCCGCACAGGTGTGGGCGTCGCAAAGCAGGCCGACAAGTTCCGGCCCGGCCGGTGGCACCTGGCGGTGGCGCTGCCGGCCGTGCTGGCGCTGGTGATCCTCGCAATCGCCAAGATCTATGTGCCGCAGATCGAGCGCGATGCCTACACCAGCCTGGAAATCGCCGCCCGGCTCAAGAGCCAGCAAGTGGAAACCTGGCTCGCCGAACGGCACATTGACGGCCGGGTGCTGGCGTCCGACAGCGAACTGGTCGAGCGCGTCGCCGCCCTCCAGCGGCGCCGGCCCGACCCGGCGAAGGATGCGTTGATTCGCCAGCGGCTCCAGCTGATCATCAGTGGCTACGGCTATTCCAACGCCGTGGTACTCGACCCCAAAGGGAAAGAGCTGCTGACGGTGGGCGCCACGCATGAAATTTCGGCGCAGACCCGGGAACTGCTGCCAAGGATATTCGCCACCAATGATGTCGACCACAGCTCCTTCTACGTCGATGCCAACGACGGCCAGGCCGCGATCAATTTCGTCGTGCCCCTGCAACACGTGGTCGCCGGCAAGCGCGAGGCGGTGGGGGCGCTGGTGCTGCACGCGGAACCCGGCGAGTCGATATTTCCGATGATTCTGGCCTGGCCCTCGGCCAGCCGCAGCGGCGAAACCCTGCTGGTGAAAGGCGTCGGCGACAAGGTGGTGTACCTCAATGATCTGAGGCACACCCGCGCCCCCTCGATGACCATCAGGCAGGATCGGGCCGATCACTCCCTGCCGTCCGCCGTAGCGGTGAATACGGGCAAGCCGGGCGCATCTCGCGGCAGGGATTATCGCGGCGTGGATGTGCTGGCGGTCTATCGCCCGATCGCCGGCACCCCCTGGCACCTGATCGCCAAGATGGACTACGACGAGATCATGGAGCCGCTGTGGAAGCTGGTGATCTGGGTCGGCCTGGTGGCGCTGGTGGCGGCCCTGGCCATCGGGCTGATGCTGCGCCGGCTGTGGTCGCAGCGGCAACGCATGCGGGAGCTGGCCGACGAGGCAAGGCAGGCACAGAGCCTGCGCGAAAGCGAAGCGCGCTTTCGCGCAG
>JBIJCV010000069.1:0-7695 GCA_044344525.1 Gammaproteobacteria bacterium
CGGATCGCAGGTGATGCCCTGCGGTGATTCCTCGGTCTGGATCGGGTTTTTGGTCCACGTCTGGCCATCATCGGCAGACACCAGAACCTCGCCCTCGGTCGCCAGTGCGGCAAAGTGCCCGTTGGGACAGGCTGCGATATCGATCAGCGACGGCCAGCCAGTCAGCTCCTGGCGGCTCCATGTCGTGCCGGTATCCACAGAGCGCAGCACCACACCATGATTGCCCACCACCAGCAACACCCGATCGCTGGATGCAGCATCCTGAAACAGATCACCACGACGCAGCGGCGCAGACTGCGATGCCTCGACGCCCTTGAGATTGAGTGGCGACTCGCAAGCCACCAGCACACTGGCAGCCGTCAACACGAATGCAGCCAGCCGAACCAAGGTGTATTTCAAGCGCCCCCCTTAATATCGTCGCGGCTATTGAACAGGTCAACTGCCGCGTAGTGCAGCGTAGCTTGTGGAATGATTCTGCTCGATTCGCGGCACCCGGATCATTCATTTTCGGCAGCCCTGTATGCGAACCGGACACCGCGACCGCTGGCCCATTGACGAGCATACGGGAGCATGGCAGAAGATAAGCTCGGGCAGTTGGCGACAAGTCGGGGGGCATCCGCAATACGCCCGTCAGCTGCACATGTCTGTTGCAGGGTTCTTCGGACTTCCGTGAATTTCCAGGGGGAATAACCATGAGACTCACTCGCATTCTGCTGGGCATGACGCTCGGTATCGGCCTGACCTCACCGGCTTATGCGGTGTGGAACTCGGAGGACGGTTCACTTGAGGTCCGCGGCTTCGTCGACAACGTGACGAATGTGCGCGATGAAGTCGGGCTGACCAAGCAGCGGGTGCAGGGACAGCTTGAACTCTTCAAGCAGGCTCAGCCACGCGGCATATTCTCTGATCTGTCGGTCGGCGCAACCTTCAGGCTCAGCTACGATGCCGTCTACGACCTGAACGAAGACGAATACGGTCGGAGCGCCGGTGGTCCGCTGGCCTACTCAGCTCCGGGCAATCCGGCTTTTTTCAGCTATATAAACGGGTTCAGCCCGCCATTCACCCCGCCGACTAACCTCGTCTACGCGGGCACCTTCGGGCCGGATGGCACCGGCGCCAATGGCGCCATTCCGCTGCCTGGTACCGGCGGCACCATCAATTCGCCGAGCAACCCGAATGACGGACTGCGTTTTGCCGCAGCCGACATCTACTCTTATCAGGACGGCGGCGTGATGCTGGCCACTCCGGTGCGGCCCTGCGACACGGACAGCCGCGGCTGTCTTGATGGCTACATGGACAAGGACCGCAACGAACTGCGCTACAAGGAGTTGAACGACGATTGGGACTTCATCCGCGAGCTGTGGGTGGCCGGCAGCATCCCGATGGGCAGTGGCGACGACGAACTCGCCATCCGCCTCGGCCGGCAGCAGGTGGTGTGGGGACGCACCGACCTGTTCCGTGTACTCGATATCGTCAACCCGATGGACTTCTCCCGCGAGAATCTCTATGCGGAGTTCGAAGACTCGCGTATCCCGCAGGCGATGATCAACCTCGAATACCGGATGGGCGCCACCAAGGTATTCGATGACCTCAATTTCCAGCTTCTCTACAAGCTCGAATCCTTCCGTCCGCATGATCTGGGCCAGGGTGGCGAACCCTATGCGATCCTCGGCGCCGGCAACCTGTTCCGTGCCCTCGCCAACTGCTGGGATAACGGCTGTACCGTAGGCAATTTCCCCGCCACCGGAGTCGCAGTGGATTTCCCCAGCCACTCCATAGGCATCCGTGACGTCAATGAACCCAATCACAGTGAGTTCGGCGGACGCATCGAGGGTGTCTACAAGGGCGTGGGCTTCTCGCTGAACGCCATGTATTTCTACTCGCAGTTCCCGTCACTGCGCGGCGGGATCCCCACCGACGATCCCTTCACACCGGGGGTCGAGAGCGTTCCGCACCCCTACGACATCGCTTTCGACATCGACTTTCCACGCCTGTTCATGATCGGTGGCTCGGCCGACTGGTACTGGGAGCGGGCCCGCACTTCGTTCCGCGTGGAAACTTCCTATACGACGGATGAGGAGTTCGCCGATACCAGCAAGCCGGACCTCTACTCGGAGTCGGATGTGTTCCGCGGCGTGATCGGTTTCGATCGGCCGACCTTCATCCCCTTCCTGAACAAGGACCGGGCCTTCCTGATTTCCGCCCAGGTGTTCTACCAGCACCTCATGGACTATGAATCCTACTCGGTGAATTCTCTCGGCATCCCGTTGCCGACTGGCGACCACATCGGAAAAATCGGCTTCCAGGACTGGGAAGACAATGTGCTGCTGACGCTGCTCATGCAGGGCAACTACCTGAATGACCGCCTCACGCCGCAGATCATCACCGCCTACGACACCCGGGCCGGTGCCGGCGTCACCAGTCCGTCACTCGAATACAAGCCGGACAACCGGTGGGTATTCAAACTGGCACTGAACATGAAGTGGGCCAATCACAAGGGTGCCATCGAGGCTGACGACAACCGCTCTGCCAATCCGTTTCCGCCAGCCACCTGTGCGCCGGCCATCGCCCTGTCGCCTGACCCGAGCCCCTGCCTGACTGCGTACAGCAGCCTGGGCGTCTCCGGTTTCGAGCCGCTGGGACGCTTCCGGTCGGGTCCGATCGGCACCGCCCGGAACGAGGACGAAATCCAGTTCACCATTCGCTACCAATTCTGATTGCGAGGTTCGTAACAATGAAAAGGCTAGTAATACTTGGCGCCGCTGTAGCCGGACTGACGGGCATCGCAGCGCATGCAGAAGTGTCTGACGCGATCATCAAAAACGCGTTTGCACCCTATGAAAAATCCGCACCCACTGCAGCCGGCTATCAACCCGGGATGCGCATCACGGCCAAGAACGTGGATGCGCTCGAAGGCATTCTCGATCCGTTCACCTTCCGCTACGTCAAGAAGGGCTGGTTCGAGATCCCGACGACAGCCACCTTCTCGCTGCCGCAGCACCCGAACTACATCGAGGCCACCCGCAAGGGCGCAGACAAGGTCAAGCTGTCGCCCGAGGGAACACTCGTCGGCTTCGATGCCGGCCGGCCCTTCCCGCAGGAACCTGATGCCAAGGACCCGCAGGCCGGTCTCAAGCTGATGTGGAATTTCCAGCGCTCCATCAATGCCGGCGACAGCGAAACCATCAACCCGTTCTGGTGGACCTTCCGCAATACCAAGACCGGACAAAGTGAGCGCCAGCTCCGTTTCGACTGGCACTTCCTGAACTGGAAACACCGCACAAATTTCGACCCGAAGCCGGATATCACGCCCAACCCTGGCCAGATTTTCCGTTCGATATCTGCCAACGTGCTCGAACCCTTCGACCTGGCCAATACGCAACTGCTGATCTGGCGTTACGAAAACGACCTGCAGCGTGACGATGGCTGGCTGTATCTGGGCTTCCAGCGCCGTGTGCGGCGTCTGGCGGTCGGTCAGATCACCGATGCTTTCCTCGGTACCGACGCAATGATCGAAGACTTCGAGGGCTACAACGGTCGTCTGGACGACTACAAGTGGACCTACAAGGGCACCCAGAACGTACTGATGCCCTACGAGAAGCACAACGAACTGCCCGATCTGGACGTCGAGCCCAAAGGCGATGCTGACGGCTTCCGCTTCGTCAAGTTTGGCGGGCAGGGTAACTGCTTCCCGCAGGTCACCTGGCAGCTGCGCAAGTCCTACATCATCGAAGGCAATCCGAAGGATCCGAACCATCCGCTCAGCAAGCGCTTGATCTACATGGACTCCGAGAGCGCCACACTGCCGATCGTGACCCAGTACGACCGCAAGGGTCAGCCATGGAAGTACTTCCCGATCTGCAAGTCGCACTCTGATCATCACCTGGCCAAGAACAAGGGCGTCGGCGTAGCGATTGACGACTGCGCACTGTTCTTCGACGAACAGGCCATGCACTGCACCACCCTGCAGTTCAAGTCGCACGTCAACCCGCAGGACAATCCGGCGTCAATCTTCACCGTACAGAAGATGCGCTCGACGGGACGTTAAGGAAAAAGCATCGCGCATGAAGGCGCTCCTACGGTCGGCACTGACGCCGTCGGTAGGAGCGGCTTCAGCCGCGATCACGGTAGGAGCGCCTTCAGGCGCGATCAAAACCTGTAGGAGATTCAGCCGCGATCCGCCGGGCCACGAGGGCCAGCGACCATGACCGACAAGCACCCGCACGCCAACCCTGTCCGCGGCCGTTTCAACTCGTGGTTGCTGGCAAAGTATGAAGATGATTTTCACGAGGAGATGGGCGAGCGGAAACAGCAGCATATCGGCGGACTGAGCGGTGTCGTTGTAGAAATCGGCGCAGGCAACGGCGTGAACTTCCGCTACTACCCACCCGGCATACAACTGATCGTCTACGAACCAAACCCATGGATGCATGAGCGGCTGCATAAGGCAGCCCGGAAATGCGCCCTGAACTGCGAACTCCGTTCTGTCAGTGCTGGTGAAATCGACTTGCCGGCGCAATCTGTCGATGCCGTCGTCTGTACGCTGGTGCTGTGTACGGTGGAAGACCCTGGCCAGATCCTCGAGGAAGTGCGGCGTGTGCTGAGGCCCGGCGGAACATTTTTCTTTCTCGAACATGTGGCCGCACCACGGGGCAGCGGCCTGAGGCGGGTGCAGAACATCCTGATGAGCCCGTGGCGCTGGCTGTTTGAGGGTTGTCACACGAATCGTGAAACTGCTGAACTGCTGGAGGCCGCCGGATTCGCACACGTGGAGATCGAACGCTTCAGGTCCCGAAAGATGCCGCCAGTGATCGTTCCGGTGATCTCCGGCACCGCCCGCCGTTAGAGAATCAACGAGAGCGCCTTCTCGTAGGAGCGCCTTCAGGCGCGATCATTGTTTCAACAAAAAGAAGAATCGCGGCTGAAGCCGCTCCTACGGCCGGTCGTACGGCCGCGCCTGCGGGAGTGCGGCCAGCTCGGCGATGCGCTGCGGCTGCGAGTAGATTGTCACCCGCCCGCCGCGCACGAAGCCGCCCAGCGTCACACCGAAACGTTCGGCAATCTCAATGGCCAGGGACGTGGGCGCAGAAACTGCCGCGATGATCTCGAAGCCGGCACGGATGGCTTTGGTGATCATCTCCAGACTGAGGCGGCTGGACAGCAACACGCCGCAGCCAGACAGATCCAGGCCCTTCAGCAGACACTTGCCGATCACCTTGTCGAGTGCGTTGTGGCGGCCCAGATCTTCAGCGACCGCGATGATCTGCGCGTTGCGATCAAAGACCGCGGCGGCATGCGCGCCGCCAGTCTGCGTGAATACCGTCTGCAGTTTGCGCATCGCCGACATCAACTCGTCGAATTGCTCGCTGCGCAGCCGGGCCGTATCCGCCACGGACTCCAGGCCTGCAACCAGATTATCGACCGCTTCCCGGCCGCCGCACACACCGCAGGCGCTGCCCATGATGACATTCCGGCGCCGCGGGCTGACGCGCTGTGGATCGACGAGCTGTACGCGGACGATGCCCGGATCGTTGCCACACACTTCCATCCGGCGCAGATCCTTCAGACTGCGGATCAGGCCTTCGGTGAACAGGAAGCCGGCAGTCAGGGACAGCACTTCCGGGTCATCGGTTGCCGCCAGCACCCCGTGGTCGCGGCTGAAGCCCAGCACCTCGTGCAAGGAAGCCGTTGGCGTCCACATGAGCGTGAACCAGCCCACTGCCTCCACGTCGATGGTGAGCATGGCCTCTTCGATGACCGGACAGTCCTCGCGAACCGGCGGCTGACCCGTGCCTGGCAAAAAATATGCAGGCACCAGTCGCACACCGTGCTGGACGGAAGGCGCGGGCTTTTCCGTCATCGGGTCGTCGGGGTCAGCGATCAGGGACGGAAACTCATGATCGGCTCGAAGACCCCGGCCTTGAAGATCAGCAACCGGAACGCGTAGTAGCCGACCAGCGTGCCGGTCGCGGCGATCATGGTCGCCAGCGGCACATCACCGGCGAACCAGAGCAGAAGCACCGGCAGCACGACACCTGCACCGCAGACCAGTGCAAAAAACCATTTTGCGTAGAGAGTCCGCGTCAGGAGTTCCGCAGATTTGCGCGCACCGGGCGAACCATGCCGCGCGGCATGCAGCAGGCTCACCAGCACTGCGGCAACACACAGGTGCAGCAGCAGGGCTACCGGAACCAGAAACTGCGCAGACTCGGGCACGGCGGCCAGCAGCAGCATCACGCCGCCGGTGGCTGAATAGCAAAGACTCGACACCGGTATCAGCCCGCTGTTCCACAGCGAAATTGCCGTGGAGTGCGACATCGCAAAGCCCTGATAAGTCATCACCACCAGTGTCGCTGCACCGGCCAGCAGTTTAAGCACACCACCGAAGCCGGGGATATAGCCCCAGACGCTCAGCAGCTGCAGTCCGCCGAAACCGATGAAACACACGATGCCGATCAGTCCGCGGCTGATCCATGAACGGTCCGGGCGCAGGATGGCGCGCCAGGATTTCATCGGCACACCCATATGCGAGAGATGGAAGTACGTCTTGAGCAGTCCGGTAATCAGCAGGCCCGCCAGCATCCCCTGTGCCGATTCCAGCAGCAGCGAGACAAAAAACAGCCCGGCACCGAGTTCGCCAAAAAAGAACGCACTGGCCATGGGGGTATCCCAGTAGCGCTGCAGGCGGTAACCGAGTTTGAAACTGTCGCCGACGATGGGCAGGTCATTTGCAGCCATGATGTTTCCCCTCTGCTCCCGCCCTCAATCGATGTAGTACACCTTGGGCCGGGTATTTTTCTCGGGCAGCGGCGGACGGCCGCCGCGCTCGCGGATCAGCTTGCTCGGCTTGCTGTTCGGATCATCGAGGTCGCCAAAGATCCGCGCATCGGTGGGACAGGTGACGACACAGGCCGGATCGAGACCCGCATCGACGCGTCCGCTGCAGAAATCACACTTGGTGACCATGCCCGGGGTATAGCGCGGATAGCCTTGCTTCTCGAAAGCGGTGAGTTCACCGGTACCAAACAGTCCTTCCTTGAAAGCCTCGGCCTTCATCTCGCTACGCTGATCGTAGGGACAGGCGACGGCGCAGGAGCCGCAACCGATGCACTTTTGCGGATCGACCATGACGATGCCGTCCGGCCGCGTGTATGTCGCGCCGCTCGGACAGACCTTCTCGCAGGGCGCATCCTCGCAGTGATTGCATAGCGTCGGAATGTACACGCGGTTGACGGCCGGATATACGCCATATTCTTCACTGAGTGTGCGCGTGAAAAACACGCCATCGGGCAGCGAATTCTCCTGCTTGCAGCCGATCACGCAGGCGTTGCAGCCGATGCAGCGCTTGAGGTCGAACACCATGCCATAGCGCGCCATCAGTGCTTCCTCCCCTTGCCCGGCTTTGCGATCTCATCCACCAGGTCATAGACCGAACCGCCCTTCTTCAAGTGCTCGGGCCAGTCCGGCAGTTTGGTGATCTTGACCTTGCACACCGTTTCCGGCTGCCCGGTCACACCGTCGGTATTCTTGAGGTCATAGGGCAGCAGATCGTTGAAGTGTCCGCCGGCATGCTTGATCCCTTTCGACTGGGTTTTGGCCCGCGACAGTGCATTGGACACACCGAGGGTATCCGGGTGCCAGCCTTCGGAAACACCGATACGGCCGTAGATCTTGCCGTAGGGCGACTCGACCCTG
>JBIJCV010000357.1:0-2583 GCA_044344525.1 Gammaproteobacteria bacterium
TGAAGTCTGCGTCCACATGCTGCATTTCGATGACAGCGCTTATGCTGAACGGGGCGCACTGATCAAGTGCAATCCGCCGATCCGCAGCGCCGCCGATCGCAAGGCCCTGCTCGGCGGACTGCTCGATGGCCGCCTCGCCGTGATCGCCACCGACCATGCACCGCATACGCTGGCGGAGAAGAGTGAAACGTATTTCAAGGCGCCCTCAGGCCTGCCCCTCGTGCAACATGCCCTGCTCATGCTGCTGGAGCATGTGCACGATGGCACGCTGCCGCTCGAATTGATCGTCGAGAAAACCAGCCACTCGGTTGCGGATCTGTTCGGCATCCGCGACCGAGGCTATATCCGCGAGGGTTACTGGGCGGATCTGGTGCTGATAGATCACAGGCGACCGACGCTGGTGCGGCGTGAGGATGTGCTGTCCAAGTGTGGCTGGTCGCCATTCGAAGGAGACACCTTCCGCTCGTCCATCGTCACGACTATCGTCAACGGTGTGGTGGCCTACGAGGACGGGCGGGTCACGCCCGCCATTGCCGGGCAGCGACTGGAGTGTGGGGGAGCAGGGCACTAATGAGGTATCCAAAAATGACAGTATTTCTCGGTGCGGTTCTGGTGCTGCTGGCCTGGCTGGTGATTTCCGGCATCGAGGGCAAGCGCGAAGCAGCCGCATTGAATCCGCCGGCATCGGTGCCGGGTACCGGTGCAGTGCTGGTGATTGGCGGTACCCGGGCCACAGGTCTTGAGGTGGTGCGCTTGTTGCGTGCACGCGGTGACGAGGTGGCGGTGCTGGTCCGGCAGGGTTCCGACGGCACTGCCGCAGAGCAGCTTGGTGCCCGTGTGGTGCGTGGCGATGCGATGAATCAGGCGGATATCGCCGCAGCGTTTGCAAGCGGCCAGTTCCGCGCCGTGGTCTCGACGCTGGGTGCGCGTGCAGTGAAGGGCACACGACCGGATTTCGAGGGCAACCGCAACGCGGTGGATGCGGCCCGCTCGGCCGGGGTTCCCCGCTTTGTGCTGGTCACCGTGATCGGTGCGGGTGATTCCTTGCAGGCCTCGCCGTGGATAGCACGGCGTATCCTCGATGCCGTCATGAAAGAAAAGACCAAGGCCGAGGACTATCTGAAGACCAGCGGCCTCGATTACACGATCATCCGTCCGGGCGGGCTGCTGGACAAAGAGGCCCAGGGCAGGGCTTATCTGACCGAGGACACACGCTCGATGAGCTGGATCCGCCGTGCGGATCTGGCGCGACTCACCGTCCAGGCACTGGACGACCCGCGCGCAATCGGCAAGACCTATCATGCCTTTGATCCGGACCGGACCCGTTTCTGGTCGATTCCGGCCAACTAGCCCACTGCGAGTGTTTTCCCGGAGATTAAGTAAATTGAGTGGTATGGAATCAGGCACTGCCCGGCGCGACCGGGCCGCGGGAAATCCCGATTTGCTTTCAGGATCGGCTATGTATAATCACGCCTCTTTTTGGCCCGGGCGTGGCCCGGATCGCTGCCGAACCAGGCAGCAATCTATCCGGAATTTGACGTGACAACGTCCCCTCCTGCCGGCGGCGTAATGCCGCCAACCGATACCAAAAACCCCGATTACTTCCATAGAGTTGTGGACTGCCAGTGGGCGTGTCCCGCACATACCGATGTGCCCGGATACATCCGGCTGATCGCGCAGGGAAATTACACTGAAGCCTATATGCTGAACCGGGCATCGAATGTATTCCCCGGTATTCTCGGCCGGGTTTGCGATCGTCCCTGTGAACCAGCCTGCAGACGCGGCCGGGTCGAGGAGAAGCCGGTGGCGATCTGCCGCTTGAAGCGCGTCGCAGCAGATCTGGCCGACGACTATTCCGTCTACCTGCCCAAAGCGCCAGCGCAGAAGAACGGCAAGCGCGTGGCCTGTATCGGCGCGGGTCCAGCTTCGCTGACGGTCGCCAATGATCTGCTGCCACTCGGTTATGAAGTGGTGATCTTCGAGGGACTGGAGGTGCCGGGCGGACTGATGCGCTCGAATATCCCGTCCTTCCGTCTGCCCGCCGACGTACTGGATCGCGAAATTGGCGACATCATCGGCATGGGTGCGGATCTCAGGCTCGGTCAGCGCATCGAGAGCATGCGCAAGCTGCTGGGCGAGGGTTTTGATGCGGTTTTTGTCGGTACCGGTGCACCGCATGGCAAAGAACTGAAGTTGCCGGGTCGCGACGATGATCCGGCGCATGTGCATATCGGTATCGCCTGGCTCGAGTCCGTGGCTTTTGAGCACATCAAGGCCATCGGCGAGAAAGTGCTGATCATCGGCGTCGGCAATACCGCGATGGACTGCTGCCGCACATCGATGCGGCTCGGCGCAAAGAACGTCAAGGTCATCGCCCGCAAGCCGCGCCAGTTCTTCAAGGCCTCGCCCTGGGAACTGGA
Source organism: Gammaproteobacteria bacterium (assembly GCA_044344525.1). Lineage (GTDB taxonomy): Bacteria > Pseudomonadota > Gammaproteobacteria > Steroidobacterales > SHZI01. The sequence goes on from JBIJCV010000357.1 coordinate 2,421, forward strand.
GGACGCCGAGGAAGAGCACGTCGATATCGTCGTCAACCGCGCGCCCAAGGCCTTCGTCAGCGAGAACGGCAAGCTCAAGGGCATGCTGTTTGACGTCATGGATTATGAGTTCGATGCCAGGGGACGCATCACCGCCGAGAAAATCGTCGGCGAAGAGTTCCTG
>JBIJCV010000358.1:0-2580 GCA_044344525.1 Gammaproteobacteria bacterium
GCATCCGCAGTCCGGTGTGCGGATGAGTTTCACCGCGCCGGCCGGTTTCGATGCGGATGCGCGGCAGGTGCTGCGCACAGCGCTGATCGATACCGGCAGCAGCAACGCATATCGGCTGATCCATGGCGCCAGCGATGGGTGGCCGGGCTGGTATCTCGACCGCCTCGGCGATGTGTTGCTGTCGCAATCGGCGGCGGAGCTGTCTGCGGAGTCTCAGCAGTACCTTGCGGCAATACGGGACGTGAAAGCGGTGTATCACAAAATCCTGAACCGCCAGGTCCGGCGCACGACTCCGGCAGAGGTTTCGCCGCAGCTGCTGTTCGGTGAGCCGCTGACTGCGCCGTTCACGATCATCGAGAACGGTCTGGGTTTTGAACTGAGCATTGCCGAGGGCTATTCAACCGGTCTCTTTCTTGATCAGCGCGACAACCGGCGCCGGTTGCTGACGCAGCATGTTGCAGCGGGTTTCCCGCTGCGCCATGCCGCATCCGGCGCAGACTTCAGCCTGCTCAATACTTTCGCTTACAGCTGCGGATTCTCGGTATGCGCGGCCCAGGGTGGTGCGCATACCACCAGCCTCGACCTGTCGAAAAAATACCTGGAGTGGGGGCGGCGCAATTTCGTGCTGAACGGGCTGGATCCGGCGCAGCACGATTTCATCTATGGCGATGTATTCGACTGGCTGCGCCGTCTGGCCAGAAAAGCCCGGCAGTTCGATGTCATCGTGCTCGATCCCCCGACCTTTTCGCAGTCGAAGGCGCAGGGCGTGTTTCGCGCCACGCAGGATTATGGCCGGCTGGTGGAATTGGCCTTGCCGCTGCTCAAGCCACAGGGCGTACTGCTGGCCGCTACCAATGCGGCCGACTGGTTGCCGGAGAAGTTTGTTGCCAGTGTGGTGGAAACAGTGCGGGCCTCGAGCCGGAGAATCGTGCAGCAGCATTACATCCCGCAGCCGCCGGATTTCCCCATCAGTCGTGCCGAGCCCGGCTTTTTCAAGTCGGTGTGGATAAGGATCAGCTGAATATGAAGCGCTATCTGTTCTACGTTGCACAGAACTACTCGTTTCAGATCCTGCGGCCGTTGCAGACGGCCATCCGTGCACGGGGTGATGAGGTGGGCTGGTTTTTTGCCGGTGACGAGGTCGACCGGCGCTACCTGCAGCCCGGTGAGAAGCAGCTGGCGACAGTGGCGGCAATCAAAAGCTACAAGCCGGATGCGGTGCTTGCGCCCGGCAACATGATTCCCGCCTTCATTCCCGGACTCAAGGTGGCGGTGTTTCACGGCTTCAGTGTCGGCAAGCTGAATCGCCGTGGTGAAGAGGATCACTTCCGGATTCGCGGCTGCTTCGATCTGTATTGCACCCAGGGGCCGAGCACAACGGACCGGTTCATGGAGCTGGCCCGACAGTACGGCTATTTCCGCGTCGTGGAAACCGGATGGCCGGCACTGGACCCGCTATTCGCCGGTGAGCTGCCGCAGGCTGAAAACCGCAAGCCGGTAATACTGCTGTGCTCGACGTTTTCCAGAAATCTCAGCTGTGCTCCGCATATCCGTCAGGAGGTCGAGCGACTGGCCGGGACCGGCGAGTGGACGTGGCTGGTGCAGTTCCACCCCAAGATGTCGCCGGATATCGTGGCCAGCTACAAGGGCATCCAGAACGCGAATCTGCGCTTCGTGGAGACAGACGACGTACTTGCGCTGATGCGTCAGGCCGATGTGATGGTGACGGATACATCGTCGGTGATCGCCATGTTCCTGCTGCAGCACAAGCCGGTGGTGACGGTCAGGAATATTTCACCCGGCCCGTACCTGCATGACATCACCGAAGTCGGGCAGCTGGAAGATGCGATTCGCCATGCATTGACGCGGCCAGAGACGCTGATGCGCGAGATCCGTGAATTTGCCGGTCGCACGCACCCCTGGCGGGACGGAAAATCCAGCCAGCGGGTTCTGCAGGCAATCGATCAGACGCTTGAGTTGCCAGCAAGTCGCCGCAAGCCACTGAACATCCTGCGCAACCTGAAGGCGAGAAAAGCGCTGCGCTACTGGTGGCCGTAGCTGCGTTTCAACCGCTGGCTAGAACCAGTTGTAGTTGAAGCTGATGCTGATGCGCTCGGCGCTGCGCTGGTTGATCGGCACCTCGTGCCGTATCCAGCTTTCGAACAGCGCCACATTGCCGGCCTGTGCCGGGACGGTGATCCACGGTCGGTTCTCCGGGCGACAGTCGGCCTTGCGGGGTGGTGAGGCCATGAATCGGTCGAGTCGCGGGTCCTCGAACTTCAGGCCTGAGCAACCCTTGGGCGTCTGCACATAATAGGTGCCGCTGATCGTCGAGGTCGGGTGGATGTGCAGGCCGTGCACCACATGCTGCGGCATGATGTTGATCCAGCAATCCGTCATCGTCAGTTCGCGACCGCTCATGTCGAGTTCGAGGGCGCGGACATAGGCTTTGACGTGCCGGTTGATCTTTTTTTCCAGCGTCGCGAAGGTGGAAGACATGCGCTGCATCTGGCACAGGCTGCCGTAGGAGGTGTAGCCACCAGGATAGTTGTCGAGGCACCACTTCTGGCCGGCCACATC
>JBIJCV010000371.1:0-2568 GCA_044344525.1 Gammaproteobacteria bacterium
GCATCTATGCCACAGGCGATTGGTTATCTCTCGCGAATCTGTGAGGAGAACGGGTTCGGGGTTCTCACGGATGCTTTCATCCGGGTAAAAAAGGATCCCCGCTTTGCCGGTCTGAAACTCCGCGCTACCGGAGGAATGACAGCCGACGACAAACCCTTTTTACGTGAACAGCTTGCAAAGCTAGCAGCGGTTGGACTGGAGAATGACATTGAGATACTTTACCATTACGATAAAGTTGTGCCCGGCGACTTTTTCCGTTCGGTTTCCCTGCTTTCGGTACCGGTACTCAAAGGAGAGGCTTACGGACTTTACCAGCTTGAATCACTGGCATCGGGAATCCCACTGGTGCAGCCTTCACTGGGTGCTTTTCCCGAAATTGTCGCTGCCACCGGTGGCGGGGTGACCTATGAACCCAACACTCCCGGGGCCCTCGCGGAAAAACTGGCAGAGGTGTTATCTGATCGGGATCGTTTGGAGGAGATGGGACTCACAGGACGAAGGGCTGTTGAGCAGCAGTTTAGCTCCCGGGAAATGACCATAAAGATGATTGAGGTATATGAAAAGGTGAAACAGTAATCTTACAAAGATGGTTGCAGAACTAATAAATATCACAAAATATTACCTCTTGCCAGGGAAGTATCCCCGTAAGCAATTACCAGGATTGCATCCCCCGGTGCTCGATGACATTTCACTATTCATCGATGCAAATGATTCCCTGGCCATCATGGGCCCTTCCGGATCGGGGAAGAGTACACTGCTAAACATTTTGGGAACGCTTGACAAACCGACATCCGGAGAGGTGATCATCGACGGGCAGAATATTGGTTTACTGGCCGATGATGTTCTTGCTGGAATCCGCAACTCGTTCATCGGTTTCGTTTTTCAAATGCACCATCTGCTTCCACAGATAACCCTTCTCGAGAATGCACTGCTTCCTGTTTTGCCGCAAAGGAATAAACCAGCCATGCAGATGGCCAGGGAACGGGCGTTTGAACTTCTTGCGCGGGTCGGACTCCGGGATCATGCAGGAAAATATCCCTATCAGCTTTCAGCCGGTGAGTGCCAGCGTGCTGCGGTGGTTAGGGCATTGATCAACCAGCCAAAACTCCTCCTTGCGGATGAGCCTACAGGTTCGCTGGACGAAGAGAATGCGGCCAGGCTGGGAGAACTCCTCTCCATCCTTACAGTAGAACAACAGGTTTCGGTGGTGGTTGTGACCCATTCACCGGAACTGGCGGCCCGGATGGGGAAAACCTACCGGCTGGGCGGAGGAAAACTTAAACTTGTATCGTAACATGAACTTTAGGCGGCTGATATTCCGGAACCTCTGGCATTACCGAAGGTCATACCTGGCGGTTCTTGCAGGGGTTATCGTAAGTACGGCCGTGCTGACAGGCGCCCTTATTGTTGGCGATTCGGTGCGATACAGCCTCAGCCGGATCACAGACCAGCGGCTGGGAAAGATCCGGTTTGCCGTTGTTCCCGGCGAACGCCTCTTCCGGCAGGAGCTGGCAGCCGAAATTGCAGGCCACGTTAATACGATGGTTGTTCCTATCCTTGGAACAGAAGGCATCGCCATCAGCAACGAGAACAACACCCGCATCAACCGGGTGGATGTGACCGGTATCAACAGTGATTTCACCAGACTCTGGCATCAGCCTGCGTTGGCGCCTGAAAAGAATGAGGCAGTCCTTAGTTTGAATGCGGCAGCACGCCTTGGTGTAAAGCAGGGCGATGAGATTCTGCTTCGGGTTCAGCCTGTTGATAGAGCATCCCCCAATGCACCCTTTGTTCCCGACCGAACCGACCCGGTGGCGCTGAGGTTGCGGATCAAAGCCGTAGCGGGTGACGATGAACTGGGGAGGTTCAGTCTGAAAAGAGAACAGGCCGCACCGATAAATGTGTTTGTCAACCTGGGCCAGCTTGCCAGCCGGCTTAAACTTGCCGGGATGGCAAACGGGTTGCTGCTTGCTGCTGACGCAGGAGATAATATCACCTCAGTAAGCCTCGACAGTCTGATAAGCCAGATATGGCAGCCGGCCGATGCCGGGCTGCAGATCAAAGCGCTCACTGAAGCCGGATGGTACGACATCACCTCCGACAGGATCTTTCTCAGTGACGAGCAATCTCAGGCCATCCGGGCTTCCATCCCAGGCACCCTTCCGGTACTCACCTATATGGTGAATTCCATCAATTCGGGAGCACAAACAACACCCTATTCGTTTGTTACGGCGGCCGATTCAGGGCTTATGAAACAGGTTCTGGGTCCCAGGGAGATCCTGATAAACCAGTGGCTTGCCGACGATCTTGGGGTTGGGCCGGGCGATCTTCTTAAACTTAACTATTGGGTGATGGGGCCTATGCGATCACTGCGCGGGGAGAGTGCCAGATTTTTTGTCAAATCGGTTATCCCGGTTGATGCTGTTCCATCGGGGCAAAGGTTAATGCCCGATTTTCCGGGGATGTCGGAAGCCGGAAATTGCCGGGATTGGGAGACCGGCTCACCCGTGGACCTGTCGAAGATCCGCGACAAGGATGAAGCCTACTGGAATGACTACCGGGGAACTC
>JBIJCV010000360.1:0-2565 GCA_044344525.1 Gammaproteobacteria bacterium
AGATCGCCCTTGAGGGTGATCGTGTCAGTCCAACTGGTCACCGCCGGTGCCGTGACTGCCGGTGTGGCCACGACCCGCGCGACCGCCTGTTTCTGTTCTTCGACCTGGGTCTGTGTCTGCTGTGTAGCTTGCTCGAGTTCAGCGATGCGCTTCTCCTGTTTATCCAGGCGTTCAAGCAGTTGCTGCACAACTTCATCCGACACAGCACCGAATGCAGTCGGCACGTTCAGCAATACACCAATCGTCAGGGCCAGCAATACACGTCTCATGGGGATACCTCACCAGTTCACAATCCAGCACACATCGACGGCAAACAAACTCGCGTGTACCGCCGGACGCAGGCAGTCTGCCGGGACTTTGTTACAGGAATATGAAAACGGGGCGGCAGAAATGCGCCCCGGATACGCGAATCTCAGCCGAAGCGGCCAGTCACATAGTCTTCAGTGAGTTTGTGCGCGGGATTGGTGAAAATCTTGTCGGTGGGACCGACTTCGATGATGCGGCCGAGGTGAAAATAGGCCGTGCGGTTTGATACGCGCGCAGCCTGCTGCATCGAATGCGTGACGATAGCGATCGCGTACTTCTCGGAGAGTTCGTCGATCAGGTCCTCAATGCGGGCCGTCGCAATCGGATCGAGCGCCGAACAGGGCTCGTCCATCAGGATGACCTCCGGATTGACCGCGATGGTTCGTGCGATGCACAAGCGTTGCTGCTGACCACCGGACAGACCGGTACCCGGATCATCGAGCCGGTCCTTGACCTCGTCCACCAGTCCCGCGCGCTCCAGACTGCCGTAGACGATATCGTCAAGTTCGGCACGATTGGCCGCGAGGCCGTGAATGCGCGCGCCGTATGCGACATTCTCGTAAATCGACTTCGGAAACGGATTGGGCTTCTGAAACACCATGCCGACACGGGCACGGAGCATCACCACATCGGTGCCTTTGGCGTACATGTCCTGACCGTCGAGCCGGAAGTCACCGCTGACCCGGGCCGACTCGATGGTGTCGTTCATCCGGTTCAGGCAGCGCAGAAAGGTCGATTTTCCGCAGCCGGAAGGCCCGATCAGCGCGATCACCTCATTGCGCCCCACATCCAGGCTGACATTGATCAACGCATGCTTGTCACCGTAGTAAACATTGCCGCCACGCACACGGATCACCGCATTCCGCGCGGTGACATCTCCCACCGTATCAGTAGCGATGCGTTCGACGTCAGCCGGGGCGGGAAATGTCTCCGCCGGCGGTGCAACGACATCCAGTGGTTTTTCCATGGTCAGCATTATCTGCAATCTTCCCTGTGCGGCGCTACCAGCGTCGCTCGAAACGGCTGCGCAGCCAGACAGCGCTGGCATTCATCACCAGCAGAAAGGCCAGCAGCACCATGATCGCGGCCGAAGTGCGCGCCACGAAGGCGCGCTCCGGGCTGTCAGCCCACAGATAGATCTGCACCGGCAGCGCCGTCGAGGGACTCATCGGCCCGCCGGGTACATCGACGATGAACGCGACCATGCCAATCATCAGCAGCGGTGCGGATTCACCCAGTGCACGCGCCATGCCGATGATGGCGCCGGTCAGCATGCCGGGCATCGCCAGCGGCAGCACATGATGAAAAACCATCTGCATCTGCGATGCGCCAATGCCCAGCGCAGCCTCGCGCACCGAAGGCGGCACCGCCTTGATGGCAGCCCGCGAGGCAATGATCACTACCGGCAGCGTCATCAGGGTCAGCACCAGCCCACCGACCAGCGGCGCCGAACGCGGCAGACCGAAAAAATTGATGAATACGGCCAGACCCAGCAAACCGAACACGATGGACGGCACGGCCGCAAGGTTATTGATATTGACCTCTACGACATCCACCCACCAGCTGCGCCGGGCGAACTCCTCGAGGTAGATGGCCGCGGCAACACCGAGCGGAAAAGACAGCAGCAGCGTCACGAGCAGCATGAAAAACGAGCCTTTGGTCGCACCCCAGACACCTGCGAGCTCCGGCTCACGCGAATCACCGGCAGTAAAGAAGGCTGTGTTGAAGCGCAATTCGACACGATCATCGGCGAGCAGTCGTTCGAGCCAGGCAATCTGGCGCTCCGAGAGGCGGGGCGATCCTTCTCCGCTGCCCTGCCCCGATGCCCGCGCCTTCAGCCACAGGTCGACCTCGCTGTTCATGGGCAGCCAAAGAGACCGTGTCTGACCGAGGACTTGCAGATCAGCCATGACGGTCTCGCGCAGGCTGAAGACCGCACCGGAGCTCACCAGGCCATTCAGTTCGCGCTTCTCCGCGCGACTCGCAGCTTCCGGCACCAGTTCCCGCAATGCGGCTTTGACCAGCAGCGAGTAGTCGGCGACCGACAGCGCCCCGGGATCCCGTGCACCTTCCGGATCGATCACCTCGGCATCAAAATGTATGTCGAGCTGTACAAAACTCTGCCGGAATGCACTGTAGCCGTTGCCGATGATGGTACCGAACAGGATCAGCAGGAAAGCCACGCCCAGACATACGGAAAACAAACCGTAGAACCGGAACAGCTGCTCGGTGCGATAGCGGCGCCGCAAACTCGCATCG
>JBIJCV010000033.1:0-9433 GCA_044344525.1 Gammaproteobacteria bacterium
CGCACCGACACCGATGGCAGCACCGACCAGCAGGCGGCCCTGCTTGTCCTTGGCGGCATCCGGGTGTTCGGTGGACTTGAGAATGTCCTTGACGGTCATCAGGCCGCGCAATTCGAAGGCGTCGTTGACCACCAGTACGCGCTCAAGGCGGTTCTTGTGCATCAGCGCCTTGGCTTCTTCGGAGGTACAGCCCTCCTTCACCGTAATCAGGCGCTCGCGCGGTGTCATGATGTTGCCAACCGGCTGATCCAGATTGACTTCAAAGCGCAGATCGCGGTTGGTGACGATGCCGACAGTACGACCGTTGTCGACCACCGGCACACCCGAGATGCGGTGAGCATGGGTGATGTCCAGCACCTCGCGGATGGTCTGGTCGGGACGCACGGTGATCGGGTCGTTGACGATGCCGCTCTCGAATTTCTTGACCGCAGCCACCTGCCGGGCCTGGTCGTGCGAACTCATGTTCTTGTGAATGATGCCGATGCCGCCTTCCTGGGCCAGCGCAATGGCCAGGCGGGACTCGGTGACCGTGTCCATCGCGGCCGACACCAACGGGATATTCAGCGTGATTTCGCGCGTCATCCGCGTGCTCAGGCTGACTTCCCGCGGAATCACCTCGGAATAGGCTGGCTGCAGCAATACATCGTCGAAAGTCAGGGCGTCGTGGATGATCCGCATGGCATCGGGGGCCGCAGGCTGAAGGATCAAGGATGGTACGCGGGCAGGCTGGGCGCGTAAACTGGCCCGCCGCAGCATTGCCCCTGAAGAAGGCCTTCCTGACGATGCCCACTGGCGCCAACGAGCAGGTCTACAGCGTTTCCGAACTCAACCGGCTGGCCCGCCAGTTGCTCGAACAGGATCTGCCGCGCATGTGGGTGTCGGGCGAGATCTCCAACCTGGCCCGGCCGGCCTCCGGGCATCTGTATTTCTCGCTCAAGGACGAGCGCGCCCAGATCCGCTGCGCACTGTTCCGGGGCGCCAACCGCAGCAGCTTCGTGCCGGAGAACGGTATGCAGGTGCTGGCCCGCGGGCGGGTCAGCCTGTATGAGCCTCGGGGTGACTACCAGCTGATCGTCGATCACCTGGAAGCCGCCGGCGAAGGGCTGCTGCGCCGGTGCCTGGAAGAACTCAAGCAGAAGCTCGCCACGGCCGGGCTGTTCGATCCGGCGCGCAAGCAGCCGCTGCCGGCACTGCCCAGGGCCATCGGTGTGATCACCTCACCCAGCGGTGCCGCGGTACGCGACATCGTGCATATCCTCCGCCGGCGCTTTCCGGCCATCCCGGTGATCATCTATCCGGTACAGGTCCAGGGCGAGCAGGCGAAGTTCGACATCGTGAAAGCATTCGAGACCGCCGTCCGGCGTGCCGAATGCGATGTACTGATCCTCGCGCGCGGCGGCGGCTCACTGGAGGACCTGTGGGCCTTCAATGAGGAGATCGTGGCGCATGCCATCGCCGCCTGCCCGATCCCGGTGGTCAGCGGTGTGGGCCACGAGATCGATTTCACCATCGCCGATCTGGTCGCCGATGTGCGTGCGCCCACGCCATCGGGTGCCGCTGAACTCGTGGTGCCAGACAGTCGCGACTGGCTGCGTCATCTGCAGGCACTGGAAAGACGCACGGTGCTGGCATCCGGCCGGGTACTGGCCAATACGCTCACCCGACAGCAGCAGCTGGCAGCGCGGCTCACCCGCTGTCATCCCGGTTACCAGCTGCGACAGAACGCACAGCGACTCGACGAACTGCGTCATCAGTTGTCTGCTGCACTCACGAATCGTCTCGCGCTCGACGCGCTGCGCATCGACAATGCGCTGCACCGTCTGCAGCGGGTGTCACCGGTGATGCAGCTGCGGCTGGCCACCGAACACGTCACCGGAGCCAGACAGCGCCTTGCCGCCGCCATTCGCGTCAGCGTTACGGGTGCCGGCAGCCGACTCGCCGTACTCAGCGGGCGGCTGCAGACCGTCAGCCCGCTGTCCACGCTGGAGCGCGGTTATGCGCTGGTGCTCGACGCCGGTGGCAGCGTCGTGCGCAGCACGACACAGGTGCGTCCCGGCGACCCGATCACCGCCCGCGTCGCCGACGGCCTCATCAAAGCCACCGTCCGGTAGGCGCCGCCGTAGGAGCGGCTTCAGCCGCGATCCCGAATCTTCAAACAAAAAATCGCGGCTGAAGCCGCTCCTACACGCGCTGCTACCGCGCGAAGAACACTTCGAGGACGGGGCGGAAGCGGTCCATGTCGACGAGAAAGGAGTCGTGGCCCTGTATCGATGGCAGTTCAACGAGGTGTACTTCCCTGTTGAGTGCATCGAGACCGGCAGCGAGTTCGCGCTGCTGGGCGATCGGAAACAGGAAATCCGTTTCAACACCGACCACCAGCACGCGCTCGGCGCGCACCTTCGCCATACCGGCAGTTACCGATCCGCCGTGCTCGGCAACATCGAACAAATCGCTGGCCCGCGACAGATAGAGATAGCTGTTGGCATCGAACTGGCCGGTGAATTTCTGCGCATGGGCTTCCAGATAGGCTTCAACCTCGAAATCCAGCGCAAAGGCGTTACCCGTCTGACGTTCCTCGCCGATGCGTTCGCGGCCAAAACGCTGCTCCCATTCTTTGGCTGAGCGATAGGTGATCATGCCGAGCTTGCGCGCCATACGCATGCCGGTGATCGGGCCCGCGCCAGGCGCATAGTTGCCGCCCTCCCAGGCAGGATCACGCCGGATCATCTCGCGCTGCAGGGAGCGCATCGCGATCGAAAACGGCAGCGAGCGCGCCCCGGTGGAGAGCAGCGCCAGATTGCGCACCATATCGGGATAGGCGATGGCGAAAGCCAGCGTGGTCATGCCGCCCATCGACGGCCCAACGACCGTATGCAGCCTGCTGATACCAAAACTCTTTGCCACCAGCATGCCGCCGCTGGCGACATCCTCCAGCGTCAGCACGGGGAAGTTCAGCCGGTACGGCTGACCAGTCAGCGGATCGACAGCCGCCGGTCCGGTGGAACCAAAGCAGCTGCCCAGCGAGTTGATGCAGATGACGAAGTAACGTCGCGTATCGATGGGCCGCGACGGTCCGACGATTTCTTCCCACCAGCCGGGCGAAGGATCCTCCGGTGAGGAACTCGCATGCGCCGATGGCGACATGCCGGTGAAGATCAGCACCGCATTGTCGCGTCCGGCGTTGAGCTGCCCCCAGGTCTCGTAGGCAATCACCGGACGCTCGAGTACCCCACCGCGGTGCATCTCGAAGCTGCCGGGAACCTGGAAAATCTTGCGTGCCGTGGTCACTGCCCTGGAGGTCCATCGCGCTGTGGAAGGCAGTGATTATGCGTGGCGAAATACAGCCCTGACCCGACCGTTTGGTTATATGGATATGGCCCGTTACCGGTAACGCAATCGGGCGCGATGCTTGACCTGGCGCGGCGTGAGGCGGTTGCGCTTGCCGGCAAAGGGGTTCTTGCCGGCGCGCAGTTCGATGCGGATCGGGGTCCCGCGCAGACGGAACACCTTGCGGAAATAACCCATCAGGTAACGCCGGTAGTTGTCCGGCAGCGCCGCAGTCTGATTGCCGTGAATGATGATCAGCGGCGGCCGGCGACCACCCTGATGGGCATAAGTGAGCTTGATCCGGCTGCGACTGGCGATCGGCGTCGGATAGGCCTGCACGGCATCCTTCAGCGCCCGGTTCAGATCCGGTGTGGGCAACTCCCGGACCGCGGCGAGCGCCGCACGGCGACCGCTTTCCAGCAGATCAAAAACCGCCGTGCCATGCAGCGCGGAGATGAAATGGATATCAGCGAAATCCAGGAACGGCAGGCGCCGGTCCAGATCCTCGCGCACGCGCTCACGCTGGTCGGGCGGCAGGTGATCCCATTTGTTGACGCCGATCGCCAGCGCCCGGCCCCGCTCCAGCACCAGGCCGATCAGCGACACATCCTGCTCGGTCAGGCTGTCGCGCGCATCGATCAGCACCAGCACGGCATCGGCTTCTTCCAGCGCCTGCAGCGACTTCACGATACTGAAGCGCTCGATCATCTCATCAACGCGCGCCTTGCGGCGAATACCGGCGGTATCCACCAGCACCATGGCATGACCATCGTGACTGAAGGGCACGCGGATGCTGTCGCGGGTGGTGCCGGCCTGATCAGATGTCAGCAACCGCTCCTCACCGAGCAGACGATTGATGAGCGTGGACTTGCCGACATTCGGGCGGCCGATCACTGCGATCCGCGTACCGAGCAGTTCGGCACTGCCGGACTGCGCATCGGCATCTTCCCGGATCGGCAGCGCAGCGAGAATGCGCTCACCCAGCAACGCAAGCCGGTCCCCCTGCTGTGCCGAGATGGCCACCGGGTCACCGAGCCCGAGTTCGTAGAAGGACGCAGCCAGTTCCAGCGGCGCACGTCCCTCGGCCTTGTTGATGGCGAGAACTACCGGCTTGCCGGACTTGCGCAAGCGGGCAACGATGGCGTGATCGTCAGGCAGCGGACCAGTGGCCGCCTCGACGAGAAACACGACCACGTCGGCCTCACCCAGCGCATAGGCAACCTGGCGCTGAATCTGCACGCTGAAAGGATCGCTGGCATTGGCCAGCCCGCCGGTGTCGATGACGATCGCCGCACGGCTGCCGATGGTCGCGTAGCCGTACAGGCGATCACGGGTCAGCCCGGGGAGATCGGCAACCAGCGCATCACGCGTGCCCGTCAGCGTATTGAACAGCGTGGACTTGCCGACATTCGGGCGGCCGACCAGCGCAAATACAGGCAGCACCTCAAGTATCCCTGTGCGCTATTTCTTCACAACCTGGCGATAGGCCGCCAGCTTGCCGCCGTCAGACTGAACGTACAGCAGGTCATTGACGACCAGCGGCGGCGAGGTCACGCGGCTGCCATCAATCCGCACACGCGCCTGCGGCTTGCCCGTGGCGGTATCGAAAAAGTGCACATAGCCCTCGAAGTCGCCGACCACCACCGAGTTCTGCCAGGCAGTCGGCCCGGTGATACCGCGGTTCTTCAGCAGCTCGTGCTGCCAGAGTTCGCTGCCGGTCTGGCGCACCAGCGCCTTCAACTCACTGCTGTTGCCGGATATGTAGACATTCTCCAGATCGGCCGCGAGGCCGCCATGGCCGGCGACATCCTGTACCCACAGAGTCTGCCCGGATTCCAGCGCAACCGCAGTGGTCTGGCCGCGATAGCCAACGACATAGATGTCATCACCGACCGAACGCACCGTCGCATTGATATCCGCCAGCCGCTCGATCTCGTTGCGGCCCGACGGCGGATCGAGCAGCGTATCCCAGGCCGGCGCGCCATCCGACAGGTCATAGGCGGCGAGCTTGCCGTTATCGAAACCGCAGACCACCAGGTTCCTGACCACCACCGGTGCACCTGTACCACGCACGGTGAGACGCGGCATGTTTTGCTGGACGAACCAACGCTGCGTACCGTCGGCGATATCGAGTGCGGTGAGCTTGCCATCCACCGTGCGCACCAGCACGAGCCCCGGCGCGATGGCCGGTGCAGACAGAACTTCGCTGGACAGGGACTTGCGCCAGATTTCCTGGCCATCATCGGCACCCAGTGCGATGACCTCGCCATTGCTCGACCCCAGCACAACCACCTTGCCGTCGGTGGCCGGCCCGGCCGACAGCTGCAGCTCCGTCTTGCTCAGCCAGATGCGCTTGCCCTTGGCCGCATCGAATGCACTCACCCGGCCGTCATTGGCTGCGGCGAATATCCGCGCGCCATCCGAGGCCGGCGCCAGCGCCAGGCGCAGAAATTCGGTTTCGTCGCCGAGTCCTGCCGACCATACCTTCTTTATCTTGAGCGTCGCATCGAAGTCCGGCAGCTCGACCGGAGCATCCGGCTCATCGTCATCGTCGCCAAACAGGCTGCATCCCGTGGTCGAAATGGCGCCGGCTGTCAGCAGCGCACCCAGCATGAGGGTGCGCAGGTAGCCGCTGAAGAACCAGGCGCCTGGACGCATCACTTCGCGGGCACGCTGTCAGCCGGGGATCCGGCAACCGGCGTCCCGGCTGCCGCAGCCAGGTCGGCTGTCGCACCACCGAGATCATCCAGCTTGGCGGTGACATAGCCCAGATCAAGCACCGCGGCGGCCTGCTCGCCATTCAGTGCCTGCTCGTATTCACTGCGCGCTTCCGCCAGCTTGCCCATCGCGTAATACACATCACCGCGCACATCGTGGAACAGCGGTGCAAAAGCACCGGTGCCGGATACGCTCAGGACCTTCAGTGCCTCGTCATGCTTGTCGCTCGAACTCAGCAGGCGGGCAAGGCGCAGCCTGGCAATATTGCGAATCTCATCCGCAACGCCCTGGTCAGCGACCCGCTGCAGCTGCGCGATGGCTTCATCCGGCTTGCTGCGCAACACATACAGACCGGCCATCGAGAGACGGCCCTGATCCAGATATGCCGACGCGGAAAACTCTGTCTCGAGTTGCTGCAGCTGTTGGCTGGCCGTATCAAACTGCTGCGCGCTCACCGACTGCAGCAACTGGTCATAAAGCACCGAAGCAGCCTCGGCGCGCTGCTCCTGATAGCGCTGCCACTGGTTCCAGCCGAACAGCCCGCCGAGTCCCAGCACGACGCCGGCAATCAGGAACGGTCCGTTCTGCCGCAGCCAGCTCTTGACCTGGTCGGCTTGTTGTTCGTCTGTCAGAAAATCATCTTCCACGGCGCGTTCCTGTCACTGCGTTTCTGTCATCAGGGCCTTGATCGCAAATGCGCTGCGATCGCATCAACCAGCCCGGCTATCGGTACTGTGGTCTGCTCAACTTCGGTCCGCAAGGGTTTGACGACCGCGGTGCCACTGGCCACCTCGTCCTCGCCCAGCAGTATGGCTACCGTTGCTCCGCTGCGGTCGGCACGTTTCATCTGGGACTTGAACCCGCCGCCGCCGCAATTGGTCTCCACCCGCAACGGTGTGGCGCCGTCGCGCAGGCTTTCAGCGATGCGGAATGCAGAGCGGGTGGCTGCCTCGCCCACCGCAACCACATAGACATCTGGTACCCGCGGTGGCGCGCCCAGACCGGCCAGCGCATACAGCTCCACCAGCCGTTCCAGCCCGATGGCAAAACCGATTGCCGGGGTTGGCTCACCGCCCAGATGCTCTACCAGCCCATCATACCTGCCGCCGGCACAGACTGCGCCCTGCGTACCCAGACGGTCGGTCACCCACTCAAAGACCGTACGGCCGTAATAGTCGAGCCCGCGCACCAGGCGTGGATTGACGACATAAGGCACGCCGGCATCGTCGAGCAGGGTCCGCAGGCCGTTGAAATGCGCCTCTGATTCCGCATCGAGGTACTGGGTCAGCCGGGGTGCGTCGGCGATCAGCGCCTGCATCTCCGGGTTCTTGCTGTCGAGGATCCGCAGCGGGTTGCGCTCCAGGCGCCGACGGCTGTCTTCATCGAGCTTGTCGAAGTGCGTACGGAACCAGGCCGTCAGGTCGGCACGGTACTGCACGCGGGATTCGGTCGTGCCCAGGGTATTGATCTGCAGGCTGACATGCTCGATGCGCAGCAGGCGCCAGATGCGCGCCAGCATGATGATGAGTTCCGCATCGATATCCGGACCGGAAAAACCGAGCGCCTCCACATCGAACTGGTGAAACTGTCGGTAACGGCCTTTCTGCGGCTTCTCGTAGCGGAACATCGGTCCCGTCGACCAGAACTTCTGCCGCTGGTTGCGCAGCAGACCATGCTCCATGCAGGCTCGCACGATGCCGGCAGTCGCCTCGGGACGCAGCGTGATCGACATGCCGTTGCGATCATCGAAGCTGTACATCTCCTTCTCGACGATGTCCGTCACCTCACCGATCGAGCGCTTGAAAAGCTCGGTGCGCTCGACGATCGGCACGCGGATTTCCTGATAGCCATAGTCGAGCAGTACGCTGCGGATGGTCGCCTCTACGTGCTGCCAGAGAGCGGAATCCACCGGCAGCACATCGCCCATGCCACGGATCGCCTGAATCTGTTCTTGCATGCCTGCGTCTCTACCGGGACAGGGATTCGATACGGAATCGGGCCACATTGCTGCCTGGCGTACGGGCCTCTTCAGGCACCGGCCAGGGCTGGCCATCAACCGTCAGACGCACACCAGGCGCATTGCCGAGTTGCACGCTATAGGGCGGCTGGCCGCTCAGTACCTGGCGGCTGCCGGCCGGCTGCTCACCGGACAGCAGCCGCCCTGAGCTGTCGCTGATGTCCACCCAGGATGCCTGGGCAAACTCGAGCACCAGTTTGCCGGCCTCGGCGGGCGGCGCTTCTGCGGGTGCGGGCTCAGGCCGCACTACCACCGGTGCAGGTGCCGGTGTCTCGACTGGCAGTTTGGCCAGCGCTTCCTGCGTTCCGGTTTGCGGCCTGGGCGCACTGCCTTGCCCGTCCGGCCTGAACACGAAGAACAGCACGAGAACCAGCATGCCGATACCGGCAATCATCAGACCAGCCGGCAGGCGCGGGCCAATGGCCGGCAGCTCCTCGCGGTCGCGGACGATTTTCGGCGGCAGCACCGAGGCCGGATCAGCCTGGCGGTAGGCATCGAGCACCGACTGCTCGGACAGACCGAGCAGTCCCGCATAGGCCTTGAGGTAGCCACGCACGAAAACCGGTGCACCCAGCGCCTCGAAGCGATCCTCCTCGATCGCCCGGAGCATCGAGTCCTCGAGGTGCAACTTCTGACTCACCTGCTCGAGACTCAGCGCGCGAGCCTTGCGCGCTGAACGCAGCCGCGCACCGAGCGATAGCGCCGCATCGCTACGGGTGTCTGTGGAACCGGTGGGTTCCCCGGTTGGCGCCTGCACTTCGCTCAAGATTTCGACTCAGACAGCAAACGGGCTTCGTTCGAAGCAGGGAACTCCTTGAGCAAGGTATCGGCATATCGGCCTGCGGCGGCGTTGTCGTTGAGCGCACGCTCGATACGCACCGCAAGCCACAGCGCACCTGGCGACGGCGGGTTGGCTGCCAGATAGCGCTCGATGAATGCCCGGGCCTGCAGTGCCTCACCGCCCTCCAGCGTGATTTCGGCCAGTTGCAGCAGCGCGTCGCCGTAATTCGGATTTTCGGCCAGCGCGGCGCGCAGATAGCGCTCCGCACGCAGGAGGTCCAGGCTCTTGGCGCAGGTACCGGCATTGGTATTGAGCATGGCACGGTTGGCCGTACTGACCGACAGCGGTATCGCCAGCGCCCGGTCAAACAGCTGCAGCGCCGCCTGCGGATCGCGCTTGCGCGAGCAGGTAAATACCGCCAGCGCGTTGAGGTTGTCGGGATTTTGCGGCTCAAGATCAACGGCACGCCGGTAGTGACGCTCGGCGCCGGCCGGATCTTCCAGCCGCTCGAAAACCACACCCAGCGCGGAGTGAGCCGTGGCCAGATCGGGATTCAGCCTGACGGCGGTTTCCAGCTTGGTGCGCGCCAG
>JBIJCV010000361.1:0-2543 GCA_044344525.1 Gammaproteobacteria bacterium
CTGGGCAACGGATGCCAGCAGCAGCAGGGCGAGGGCAGCGAGCAGCACCTGGCGCATGGACAACAGTTTTTTATGAATGGCGGATCGCATGGATAGTGATGCCGTGCTGCGTGCAGCGGGACTGGCGAAAGAGGTTAGCAGTCCGGAAGGGACGCTGACCATCCTCGACGGGATAGACCTCAGCATCGCGCGGGGTGAGTCAGTGGCATTGGTCGGGCCCTCGGGTGCCGGCAAGACCACGCTGCTGGCCCTGCTGGCCGGGCTCGATCGACCCACGCGCGGCAAGATCTGGCTGTGTGGTACCGAACTCACTGCGCTGAATGAAGATGGCCGCGCCGCGTTGCGTGCGCAGCGGGTCGGCTTCGTGTTCCAGTCCTTTCATCTGCTGCAGTCGCTCACCGCGCTGGAAAACGTCATGTTGCCGCTCGAGCTGGCTGGCGATCCGCAGGCGGCGGCGCTGGCCCGCGAGACGCTGGCCAATATCGGCCTCGGCGCCCGTCTCGGGCACTATCCGCGGCAGCTTTCCGGTGGCGAGCAGCAGCGCGTGGCGATTGCCCGTGCCTTCGTCACCCGCCCCGAGGTGCTGTTTGCTGACGAACCCACCGGCAATCTCGACAGCGCTTCCGGTGAGCGCATCGGGCAGTTGCTGTTCGACCTCAACGCTGAAGCGCGCACCACCCTGGTGCTGGTGACCCACCAGCGCGAGCTGGCCGCACGCTGCGATCGCACCATTCAGCTGTCCGCAGGCAGAATCGTGCCATGACCCTGAAGGTACCGGTTTTTGCCTGGCGCGCATTCAGCAGGGATCTGCGCGCCGGTGAATTGTCGGTACTGCTGGCGGCGATCGTGCTGGCTGTAACTGCAATGACGGCGGTGAGTTTTTTTACTGATCGCGTCGGCGCTTCAATGAAGGAGCAGGCCAGCCAGGTGCTGGCCGCCGATCTGGTGCTGCGCTCGGCGGCCCCGTTGCCCGCAGATTTTCAGGCCGAGGCCCGTGAGATGGGTATCGCAACGGCTGAGACCCTTGCGTTCCCCACCGTCGTGCTGGTCGGTGACGAAACTGCGCTGGCAGCAGTCGATGCGGTGAGCGATGGCTACCCGCTGCGCGGCCAGCTCACCATCGCCGATACGCTGTTTGGCGCCGGCCGGCCGGCGAAAGGCATTCCGGCTCGCGGTGAAGCCTGGGCAGAACCCGGCCTGCTGGGGCGTCTGGCGATCGATGTGGGCGCGACGCTGACCGTCGGCAACCGCTCGCTGCGCATCACGCAGGTTCTGCAGTACAAGCCGGATCAGAACATCGGTTTCGTCAATCTCGCGCCGGGACTGATGGTGAATCTCGCCGATGTGCCGGCGATGGGGGTGGTCAAACCCGGCAGCCGCGTCACCTGGCAACAGATGTATGCCGGCAGTGAAGCGCAGATCAGCAAGTTCCGGGCGAGCATCGAACCGCGCCTGCGTCCGGATAGCAGCCTGCGCGGCCGCGAGGACGCCGGCGAACAGATCAATGCGGCCATCGACCGCGCGCAGCGCTTTCTGACCCTGGCCTCGCTGGTGACGGTGATTCTCGCTGCGGTGGCTGCGGCAATGGCCGCGCGCCGCTACGCGATGCGCCATCTGGACAACATCGCCCTGCTGAAGACGCTGGGCGCGAGTCAGCGCTTTGTGGTGGCAGTGACCATGGGCGAGCTCGGGCTGATCATCGTGGTGACTTCGCTGCTCGGCGTACTGCTCGGTTATGGCGCCCAATACGGTCTGGCCGTGATCGCTGCGGAACTGGTCGGCTTTGTACTGCCACCGGCATCCGGCCAGCCGTTTCTGCTCGGCATACTGACCGCGGCGACGGTGGTCGTCGGTTTCGCCTTGCCGCACCTGCTGCGGCTCGGTTCGACGCCGCCGCTGCGCGTGCTGCGCAAGGATCTGCCGGCACCGCAGCTCAGTGCGCTGGCCACCTATGGCACGGCGCTTGCGGCCATCGGCGCGCTGGTCTTCGTGATCGTCAGGGATGCCCTGCTGGTGGGGCTGATCGCCGGTGGCCTGGTGGGCATGGCGCTGATCACCGGCGGCATCGGCTGGCTGCTGGTACATGCCCTGGGCCGTTTTCGCGGTGCTGCCGGCATTGCCTGGCGCTATGGCCTGGCGAACATTGCGCGGCGCGGCCCGGAAAGCATCGTGCAGATCGTGGCTTTTGGTCTGAGCCTGATGGTGCTGCTGCTGCTCGGGGTGGTGCGCAACGACATACTCGCGACCTGGGAAGAGACCCTGCCGGAAACCGCGCCGAACCACTTCATGATCAATATCGAGCCCGACCAGTTGCCCGGCTTGCGCAGCTTTTTCAAGGCGGAGGTCGGCCGCGACGTGACCGCCTTGCCGCTGATCCGTGGCCGTCTGGTCGCCATCAACGGGCAGCCTGCCGGGACAGTCACGACACCTGGCGCACAGGGCGCTGCGTTCCTGCAACGTGAGACCAATCTGACCTGGACCGGCGCGCTGTCCGCGAGCAACACGGTGACCGAGGGCAAATGGTGGGGCAGTGACTATGCCGG
>JBIJCV010000363.1:0-2542 GCA_044344525.1 Gammaproteobacteria bacterium
ACCGATCCGCCGATCAGGCATTTGGTCATCAGATGCAGGTTCTTGTAATACACGCGGGGCTTCGTGCCAAGTTCCGGACGCAGCACCTCCAGACCTTCCTGCGCACTGATCCGCTGCATTTCCGCGTCTTCGACCTTGACCGAGCGGAATACGTCGGTGGGGCAGGATTGCTCGGCACGGGTTCTGGTCCAGCCCTGATCGAGCAGATGCGCATCGAAGATCCAGGTCTGCGGGATCTGCTTTTCCTCGTTCCAGGAAATCGCACTGTAGGGACAGGCAGCGACGATCTGTTTCTGCCCCTTGCTCTTCACCGGATCGATGATGACGATGCCATCGGCACGCTTGCTGACTGCACCATTGGTCGCGGCCTTCATGCAGGGCGCATCATCACAGTGATTGCACATCACCGGCATGAAGTGCGCTTCGACGATGGGATAGCTGCCGCGCTCCTTGCGCTCGATGTTCAGCCAGTTCGCACCCATCGCCGGCTGCTCCGCCGCATAGCCCGGAAAATCGTTGCCGGTGTGTTCATCCTTGACGGCCAGAAAGCAGGCGCGGCAGTTATTGCAGCGCTCGATATCAACGATCATGTTCCATTTCGCGGACATATCAGGCGACCTCCGCCGGTTTCCAGGTATCCACGCCAGTCCATTTCTCGATCTGGATCAGGGTCGTGTTCGGCCGGATACCGTGGCTTTTCGGGGTGATGGATTTACTTGAGTTCAGTACGTTGATGCAGCCGCCCAGATCGGTGGACTTGCCTGGCTCGCCCATCGGCCGGTATTCGGCCGATGCGGTCGAGGCACTGATGACGCCGGGCCGCAGCCGGCCGGTAACCTGTGCCGCGCAAACGACCGAGCCGCGATCGTTCCACAAACGGATCAGGTCATCGTCCTTGATGCCACGCGCCCCGGCATCCTCGGTACTGATGCGTGCCACGAAGTAGTAGTGCTCGCCGACCTTGACGCGATGCTCGCGGATGTCGCGCAGGAAGCACCCTTCGTCATCGCCCATGACGTGGAAGGGATAACGCGAATGCGGCGACAGCAACTGCAGCGGATACTTTGCCAGCTCCGGGTTGTCTTCCGGATTCTCGAAAGTCCGCATGTACTTGTTCATCGGCGGCCGCTCCGGATCACTGAAGCGCTTCAGCGTGGTGGGCACGAACTCGTACTTGCCGGATGGCGTTTGCAGGCCCTCGCCGTAGTTGCTCACGAAATCCGACGGCAGCGGATAGGGCTCCGGCACGTCTTTCTTGCGGCCTTCATAGAACCAGCGCATGGCAGTCGGCGCCCGCGAACCCTCGGGCTCTGGCGGCACCACGTAGTAGCCCTTCTTCAGGAATTCGCGCCAGGAAATGTTTTTGGCCATGTCCGATGAATCGAATGCGCGCTTGCACCACTCGAACTCGGAGTTGCCACCCTCGGAGTACACCGCACCCAGATCCAGTCGCTCGCAAATGGCCAGGAAAATATCGTAGTCGGACTTCGACTCGCCCAGCGGCTCGATGCACTTGTGCTGCATCGAGATCACGCGGTGGTTGTTCATCGAATACATGTGGTGCACGTAGGCCGGGCCGACGTTGTACCACTCGCCGATATCCCAGCGTTCGAACACCGTGCAGGCCGGCAGGATGACATCCGAATACGGCGTCTCGCCTTCCCACCACACCGACTGGTTCACGACGAACTTGAGGTTGTCATGCTGGTACATGTTGACCCAGCGATTGGCATCAACCATCGTGCCGAACGAAGCGCTGCCGTACTTGTAAAGCATCTCCACCGGCACATGGCCCGGCGAGGGATAGCCGAACGGGAAAAACTGGCCCTGCACCGAATCAACGGCGGTCAGGTAACCCATCGCCTTGCCCTTGGTGATCGCCTCGGGCAGCCACATCCGCGGGATCGCCTGCTTCACCGTGCTCATGGTGATGATGTGCGGCATGCGCTGGTAGTTGTTGGTCGAGTTGGCGCTGTAGGCCAGATCGCCCGACATGCTGCCCTCGGCATAGCCGGGGAAATAGAAGTTCATGTCGACAGGCGCACCGAACTGCAGGTTGCCGAAGTTGGAACCCGGACGGCCCATGCCCTGCATGGCACCGAGGATGGTCATCATCCGTGCCCACTGCGTGCCGGTCGGTCCACGGCAGGCACCGCCCACGCCGCAACCCCAGCCGCCCACGCCGAGATAGGTTTTTTTCCTGCCCCACTCACGGGCCAGCGCTCTCACCTCGCGCGCCGGAATACCGGTTTCGCCTTCCTGCCACTCGGGTGTCTTGGCGATGCCGTCGTCCTCACCGAGCACATGCGCCTTCCACTCGGCAAAACCGGTGGTGCGCTGCTCTACAAACTCCTTGTCGTAGGTGCCCTCGGTGATCCAGACGTGACAGAGCGCCTGGGCGAAGGCCGCATCAGTACCGGGCTTCGGCGAGAACCACTTGCCGCCGAGATGCGCGGCGGTGTGGTTCATGTACGGGTCGATGTGCACCATCTTGATGCCGAGCTCTTTGGCCCAGCGGCGGCGCTGCGTGCCCTCGAAGCCG
>JBIJCV010000362.1:0-2542 GCA_044344525.1 Gammaproteobacteria bacterium
TCATCGTCATCGATCCGCGCAGCATTGAATTGTGTGGCTGGGCGGACATGCACCTGCAACTCAAGCCGGGCACGAATGTTCTGCTGTTCAACGCACTTGCCCGCGTGCTTATCGAATCCGGCTTGATCGACACGGACTACCTCCGTGAACGTACCGAAGGTCTGGACGACCTGCGTAACTTCCTGCTGGCATCTGATCTGGATGCGGCCGAACGGGAGACTGGTGTTCCGTTGGATCTGTTGCGTGAGGCCGCACTGGCGATCGGCCAGACCAGTGCCGGCACTACTGGTCGCTGCCTGTTCATCACCGGGCTTGGGCTCTCCGAACTGACGCAGGGAACGGATTCGGTGATGGCTCTGTGCAATCTGGCCATGCTCACCGGCAGCATTGGCCGATCCGGCGGTGGAATGCTACCCCTGCGCGGGCAGAACAATGTGCAGGGCAACGCCGATATGGGCGGCATGCCGGATCGGCTGACCGGGTATCAGCAACTGGATGACGCAGCAGTTCAGGCGCGCATCGCAAACGTATGGGGCAAACCGGTACCGGCAGCACCTGGCCTGACCATTCCTGAAATGCTCAATGCGGCGATCTCTGGTTCCATTCGTGGACTCTGGATCCAGGGTGAGGATGTCGCGCAGAGCGACCCGAACGAGCAGCATGTGCACGCGGCGCTTGCCGCTCTCGATTTGCTGGTCGTGCAGGAATTGTTTCTTTCGGAGACGGCGAAATACGCTCATCTGGTTCTGCCGGCTGCGAGCGTGCTCGAACAGGATGGAACGTTCACCAACGGCGAGCGGCGCATACAGCGGGTACGGGCCGCCGTGCCGCCGCCGGGTGAGGCACGCGCCGACTGGGCAGCGACACAGGCACTCGCCAACGCGCTGGGTGCAAACTGGAATTACGCCGGTCCCGCTGCAGTCATGGACGAGATTGCCCGCATCGCGCCAGGCCTGTTCGGCGGCGTAGCGTACTCACGACTTGATGGCGATGGACTGCAATGGCCGTGCCCGGCCGCCGGGCATCCCGGCACTTCTACGGTCCATGCTGATGGTTTTGTACGCGGCCGGGGCCGGCTGATGACCCTGCCGTGGGTGCCAACACCTGAGCAGCAGAACGCTGACTATCCGTTTCTGCTGATCACCGGCCGTGTGCTGCAGCACTACAACGTAGGCACGATGACCCGCCGCACTCCGAACTGCCAGCTTGAAGATGCCGACTATCTGGAAATCAATCCGCAGGATGCAGCCGCCAGAGGTATCGATGATGGTGGCGCAGTGCGGGTCGCCAGTCGCTACGGCAGTGCGCTGGTTCGGGCGCGCATTACCGGGCGGGTGACTCCGGGGCTCCTGTTTCTGTCCTTTCATTTCCCCGCTACGCATGCCAACGTCCTGACAAGCTCCTGGACCGATCCGCAGTCCCGGTGTCCGGAGTACAAGGTGACGGCGGTGAGTATTCAGACTGCTCCAGTCGAAGAGGTGCTGGCAACATGAGCGAACAGGATCGTCGGATCTTTGAGCGGCTATACGGGCGCGCCAATCGTGCTGAGGACCTGCCCTGGCATGAAGCAGAACCGCCGGCACTGTTGGGCAAAGCCTTGCAGGCGCGCAAATCGCCAGGCACAGCCCTTGATCTTGGTTGCGGTGCCGGCACGAATTCGCTCTGGCTTGCAGAGCGGGGCTATCGGGTGACAGCGATCGATTTCATGCCGCAGGCGGTACGCATGGCAGACGAGCGGGCAAGGCTCGCAGGACTCGATATCACGGTGGCGCAGGGCGATGTCACTACCGATGCCACCCGACTCGCACATCCCGGACCCTTCGACGTGATTCTGGATGTCGGCTGCCTGCATGGTTTACCCGACGCCCTGCGCCCAGGCTACAAACGACAGATACTGTCGTGGCTGGCTCCGGATGGCGATTACATCCTGCTGCACTTTGGCCGTCGTGGCTGGTGGGATCGCTGGCCAATCGGTCCGCGACGGATCAGTCGCCAAAGTCTGCTCGGCTACTTCGGGCCAGAACTGGAGGAAGCCGCCTGGGATCCGAAAACCAGTCGCGGCATGCCACTCTTCATGGGCGGTAGTGCCGAGATAGGGCGCTACTGGCTCAGGCGCAGCCGGCTTCGCACTGCTTGAGGCGATAGACCCGACTCGCGCAAGGCAGCCAGCGTCTGAGCCTGATCCCGTTTGGCCAGTCGACGGCCATGGGCATCGCGGATCAGGGGATGATGGCGATAACGTGGCGCCTCGAAACCCAGCACCGCCTGCAGCAGTCGCTGCACATGCGTGGCAGCGAACAGATCGTCACCACGCGTGATCAGCGTAACGCCCTGGTCGTGATCATCGATGACGACAGCAAGGTGATAGCTGACACCCACATCACGACGGCCGAGTACGATATCGCCGCAGATATCCGGTTGCAGCGGAATCAGGCCGGTTTCTCCGCCGGGACCGTGGCCGGTTTCCAGGAAGCCGTCCAGTGGTACTGTGATGGCTTGCAGGCAGGCCGCGCTATTCAGCCGGATCGCGTGGGGCTCGCCG
>JBIJCV010000364.1:0-2541 GCA_044344525.1 Gammaproteobacteria bacterium
AAACGCCACCCAGTAATCCATCATCAGGCGACTGATGCGGCGGTCCTGGTCCGTCACCCGGGTCAGACCAGTCTCGGCATCCAGCGTACCCATCACGAAGGCGATATCGTCCGCGTGTGCAACGCCAGGCTGACGCGCGCGGCGATCGTCCGCCACATGGGAAAAGTAGTAGGCATGGACGGGTGCCCGCAGGGCGCACATCTGATTGGCCACATAGCGGGAATGCGACAGGATCACCAGATCACCAAACACCGCATCGTCCAGCACCTCACCACTCAGCCCCGGATACAGGCGCGCCTTGTCGGCCGCCGGCACCAGGCGTGAGGCGAAGGCCGGCGAGAAGCCACCGCCAATCATCCGTCCGAGGCTCGCCTCCCAGCTGTTGCCGCCCGTCATATAGGCTACCTTCGCCTGCTTGCCCATCGCGAACAGCCGACCCGGCTGATCGGGCAGGACCTGACCGTCGACGATCGGTGTAAATCGGTCACGCTCACCCATCGCAGCGAGCAACTGCTCAGTCGGCAAACTGCGCAGCGTCGTTGCAAGATCCGCAGTCGCTGGCAGACCGAGCTTGTCGATATAGCTTTGCGCCAGTTGTGCTGCCGGTGGATTGAAACCGACCCGCTGTTCGAGACGCGGAGCGGGCACCATACCCACCGACGAACTCTGGCTGATGGCCTGTGCAAACAGGCCTCGCGCAGCCGGCGACACCATCAGGTAATTCACCATGTCGGCACCGGCCGACTCGCCGAAGATCGTGACACGCGCGGGATCGCCGCCGAAGGCCGCGATGTTTCGCTGCACCCACTGCAGCGCTGCCACAGTGTCCAGCAGCCCGTAATTGCCCGCAGTCTCGCCGCCGGTCGCCAGGGCCGGATGCGCGAGAAAACCGAACATCGCCAGCCGGTAATTGACGGTCACCACGATGACGCCCTGGCGCGGAATCGCCGTACCGTTCACCTGCGGCAGGTTGCCGCTGCCGGCCGAGAAGCCGCCGCCATGAATCCAGACCATCACCGGCATTGCCGTCGCTGGCCGCATATCCGGTGTCCAGACATTGAGCGTCAGGCAATCTTCGCTGAGATTGTCGAGCGGCAGGGAAAACAACGCCGAGCGCGGCTGAACACAGCTTGCAGCGTAGTCGATCGCTGACCGGACCCCTGCCCAGACTGCTGCCGGCTGCGGTGCTCGCCAGCGCAACTCGCCTACCGGTGGCTGCGCATAGGGAACCCCGCGGAAGGCCAGCACACCGTCCACCTGCGCACCACGCAGTTTGCCAGAGTCGATGGTAGCCAGAGGTTTTGCACTCGTGTCGGCGAGTTGCGCACAGCCGGATAAAAGCCCCATGCACGCCAATGCCAACACATGCACTGCAGGCCGATAACCGGACCACAAGCAGCCAGTTGCGCTATTCATGTCGCAGCTTGCCGCGCACGATGCAGCAGCAACAGCGCCCATAACAGCAAAGCCAGATTTGCGGCCGCGATGAACATGAACGGACCGATCTTGCTCACGTTGTCGAACAGCCAGCCGCCGACCAGCGCGATGCCGAGAATCCCGGCAGCGCCAAACCAGCTCCACATCCCGAGCACGGCACCGCGACCCCGTTCGGGGGCTTCGCGACCGATCAGGGAGGTGGCCGACAGGTTTGCACTCATCTCGCCGACACCGATCAGCGCTGCAGCCCCGTACATGAAGGGACCGAGCGGGTCAGGCACAAACCACAGCGAGAAATAACCAAGGCCGGCGATGGCCATTGCGATAGCCAGTCCCACCACCCGGTCGATACGGTCCAGCAGCCAGCCCATCACCGGAGCGGCCGGCAGTGCGAAAGCCTGGATGACGATATAGAAGGTCAGCGCCTTCTGGCTCGCAGCAGCAGTCGTCAGACCTGCTTCCACACCGGTCTGCGTCAACCAGAGCACAAAGAAGGTACTCAGCACTGCCATGTCACCGCGCGACACACTGGCCGCCAGATAAGCCAGTGCAATGCGCGGGTTGCGTGCCGCATCGAGGCCGACCTTGAAGGTGGCCAGCATCGGCTCGCGCTGGCTCAGCTGCTGTGGCGCGCCGGGCTTCAGGCCGATCAGCACAACGGTACCAGCCATAAAACAGATTGCCGTCATGATCCACAGCCAGTAGCGGCCAGCAGTGACGGGATCGATGCCCATATCCGCAAACCGCACCGGCAAACCGCGCATCACCGCAAGAATGAGCACCAACCCGAGTCCATTGCAGATGAAACAGGCAGCGAGCATCCGGGCCCGGCTGGCTTCCTGCGGATAGTCATTGGCGACCGCCGGCAGCATCACGGCATTGCCGGCCACGCCGACCGCGAACACCAGACGGAACATCACCAGCATCCAGATCGCCCCAGCGAGCGGGTACAGAAAATAGGCTATGCCCATGATGAAGAATGCGGTGGCGTAGACCGGCTTGCGTCCAAACTTGTCGGATATCGCGCCGACCGGGGTCAGCATTGCCAGCAGTGCCAGTTCCTGAATGATCGTCAGGCGTCCCGACAGTGAGCCCTGCTCCGCG
>JBIJCV010000366.1:0-2534 GCA_044344525.1 Gammaproteobacteria bacterium
CAGCTCGCCGGCGCCGCTGATCCTGCTGGTGAGGATCTCGCGATCGAGTGCCAGCGCGAGTGCCTTGCGCAGCTTCGGCTGGTCGCGGAACGGCGGTTGCGTAGTGTTGAAGCCGAAGACATAGCTGCCCAGATAGGGCGCTATATGCAGCTCATCGGCCAGGTTTTTGCGCAGCCAGGGTATCTGGCGGGCGGGGACCGTCTCGGTCATGTCGAACTCCCCCGCCCGGTAGCGGTTCAGCTCGGCCTCGGCATTCTCGACCGGGTAATACCAGACCTCATCGAGTGTCGTGTGCGCATCGTCCCGGTAGTGCGGATTGCGCAGCAGTCGGATATGCGACTGCACGACCCACTCGCTGAGCTGGAAGGGCCCGTTGCCGACCAGATTCCCCGGCCGGGCAAAGCGCACACCATACTGCTCGACTGATTTCCGGTGCACCGGATAAGTGCTCGCGTGCGTCAGCAGACCCAGCAGATAAGGCGTCGGTGAGTGCAGACGAATCTCCAGCGTTTGCGCATCGATCGCCCGCACACCGAGACGTTCCGGTGCCAGCGTACCCGCCACCACCTCGGCGGCATTTTCGATCGGATACAGGATCGCCGAATACTCGGACAGGGTGGCAGGGTCGGCGCTGCGGCGCAGGCCGTAGACAAAGTCGGTTGCCGTCACCGGATCACCGTTGCTCCAGCGTCCGTCAGGCTGCAGTGTGAAGGTGTACACCAGACCATCGGCGCTGACCGTCCAGCTCGCCGCGGCGCCTGGAATCAGCTCGCCATCAGCCGCTTCGGTAACCAGTCCTTCGAACAGATCGCGCAGCACGTTGGCAGCCGTCACGCCTTCTGCACGGTGTGGATCCAGGGTCTCGGGTTCCGTGCCGTTGCCCCGGCGCAGAATCTGCTCGGCAGCCAGTTCGTGGCCACTGGCACCGCCGACCTTCTGTTTCTTTACGGGTGCCTGCGCTTCATCTGATCGGCCACAGCCAGCAGACACCAGACAGGCGACGGTTAACGCTATCGCCAGCAGGCCGCGCTTCATGCCGGTGACCGGCGCTTCTTTTTCTTCAGGTGCACGAGCAGCAGGGAGACCGCAACGGGCGTAACGCCGGAAATGCGCGAGGCCTGTCCGACCGTCGCCGGCCGATGGCGATCAAGCTTCTGGCGAATCTCGTGCGACAGGCCGTGAATCACCGCGTAGTCCAGATCCGGCGGCAAAGAGACTTCCTGCGCTGCGCGCGCACGCACGATCTCTTCGTGCTGGCGCTTCAGGTAACCGGCGTAGCGCGCTTCGATTTCGATCTGGGCAATGATCTGTTCAGTGATTTCAGCGGGCTCATCGCCCGGAACCGGGCGCGCACCGACCGTTGGCAGACTGGTCAGCACGGCATGGGAAAACTCCGGCCGGCGCAGCAGTTCCAGCGCGCGCTGTTCGCGACGCAGTTCGCCACTGGCCGTGTCACCGGCCGTAGCGTTCAGATCTGTCGGCCGCACCGTGATATCAGCCAGACGGCCACGCTCGGTGTCTATCGCCGCCTGCTTTTCGCTGTAGCTCCTGAAGCGCAGGTCATCGACGAGACCCAGACGCCGGCCGGTCGGCGTCAGGCGGGCGTCGGCATTGTCTTCCCGCAGCAGCAGCCGATATTCAGCGCGGCTGGTAAACATGCGGTAGGGCTCGCTGGTGCCGCGCGTGATCAGGTCGTCGATCAGCACGCCGATGTAAGCCTCGTCGCGGCGCGGATACCAGCCGGCATCGCCACGTGCTGCCAGCGCTGCGTTGATACCGGCCAGCAATCCCTGCGCGCCGGCCTCTTCATAGCCGGTGGTGCCGTTGATCTGCCCGGCAAACCAGAGCCCGGGCAGGCTTTTGGTCTCCAGCGTCGGCGTGAGCCCGCGCGGATCGAAGAAATCGTATTCGATCGCATAGCCGGGACGGGTGATCTGCGCCTGGTTGAAGCCGGGAATCGTGCGCACCAGCGCCTGCTGCACGTCGAAGGGCAGGCTGGTCGAGATGCCGTTCGGATACAGCTCGGTGGTCGTCAGTCCCTCCGGCTCGACAAAGATCTGGTGCGATGCCTTGTCGGCGAAACGCACGACCTTGTCTTCAATCGATGGGCAGTAGCGCGGCCCGACCCCTTCGATCATTCCCGTGTAGAGCGGCGAGCGGTCGAGCGCGCCGCGGATCAGCGCATGGGTTTCTGCCGTGGTGTGCGTGATATGGCAGGGCACCTGCCGCGGATGATCGCTGCGGCGGCCCATAAAAGAGAACACCGGCGCCGGAGAGTCGCCGGGCTGCGGCCGCATCGCGCTGAAATCGACGCTGCGGCCGTCGATGCGCGGCGGCGTGCCGGTCTTGAGGCGGCCCACCGCAAACGGCAACTCGCGAAGCCGCGCCGCGAGTCCGACCGAAGCAGGATCACCGGCACGGCCACCAGAATAATTGCTCAACCCGACGTGAATCCGGCCAGCCAGAAAAGTGCCGACCGTGAGCACCACAGCCGGCGCCCTGAAACTCAGGCCACCCTGGGTGACCACGCCCAC
>JBIJCV010000367.1:0-2533 GCA_044344525.1 Gammaproteobacteria bacterium
AGAGATATTCAAGAACCGCTTGCGTGCTGCGGGTACGGTTACGGTGGTGTTGTCGTGAGTTCTACGCCGCCACTCTGGCTGTGCGCTTATCTGCCGGCCGGGCCACTGGAAACCGCTGTGCTCGAACAACTGGCCGGCTGGGCTGCAATGTTCACGTCGAGCGTGAGCATTGATGAAGACCGGACGCTGCTGCTGGAAATCCGCGGAAGCCTGCAACTGTTCGGCAGTCCGGAAAAAATCCGGACTCTGCTGCGGCAGGGGCTGCAGGCGCGCGGTCATGAACCGGTCATCAGTTGTACGCCGACCGTACGTGCATCGCTGTGGCTGGCCCGTGCCGGTATTGAATGCATGCTCCTGACCCACCACGAACTGCGTCACCGGCTGTTGCTGCTCCCTGTGGAATGCCTGGGCTGGCCGGCTGCGACACTGAAGCTGCTGTCCCAGACCGGCATCAGGACGCTGGGTGAGTGTGTGCGGTTGCCCAGAGCGGGATTCGCACGCAGGTTTGGCCCGCAGCGGCTGCAGGAACTGGATCAGGGCTTTGGCCGCAGTCCGGAGTTGCGGCCGTCGCATATCGTGCCGGTGGATTTTGTCGATACGCTGGAATTGCCGGTTGAAACGACATGCGTTGCCGCCTTGCTGGCTGGGTTTGAGTTGCTGCTGTCGCGGCTCGGCGAGTGTCTGAAATTGCGGCAGGCAAGTGCAGACGCCTTGCACTGTCATCTTCGGCATTCGGATGGCCGTGAGATGCCGCTGCATATCCAGCTGTGCAGGCCTGCCGCAGGCACGGCTGTATTCACCGCACTGCTGGGCCTGCGTCTGGAGACGTTGGCGTTGCCTGCACCGGTCACGTTGCTGGTGCTGCGGGCCAGGCTGCTGGCCGGCCAGCAGGCCACCGGTCGTGATCTGCTCGGCCGTGAACTGCAGGCAGATAGTGGTTTGTCCGGCTTGCTGGAGAGGTTGCGCGCCAGACTCGGCAGGCATGCGGTGCGCGGGCTCGCGCTGGTTGATGAATATCGCCCGGAACGTGCCTGGCGTGCGGTCAGTGATCCGCTGGGTACGGACCGGAGGGTGTCGCGACAGGTTATCGCCTCAAGCTGCAGACCGGTGTGGATACTGCCAGTGCCACAGTTGCTGCAACGGGCTGCCGGGCAACCGGTGCACGAGGGTGCGCTGTGTCTGGAGTGTGGCCCCGAGCGCATCGAAACCGGCTGGTGGGACGGTGACGATGTGCGCCGTGACTACTACATAGCGCGCAATCGCCGTGGTGCAAGACTGTGGGTTTACCAGGATCTGCGCAGCGTGGCGAACTGGTACCTGCATGGCATCTTCGGCTGACAGTTGTGCCGGGCTTCCGGCATATGCCGAATTGCATTGCATCAGCAATTACAGTTTTCTGCGCGGGGCATCATCTCCGGCTGAACTTGTAGAGCAGGCTGCCGCACTGGGTTACACCGCACTGGCGCTGACCGATGAATGTTCCGTCGCCGGCATCGTCCGCGCCCATGTGGCTGCCCGCAGGCATGCGATACAGCTCATCATCGGTAGCGAGTTGCGGCTGGCGGATGGTCTGCATCTCATTCTGCTGGCTGCTGACCGCGAGGACTATGCTGCACTCTGTGCGCTGATCACCCGTGGACGCCGCGCTGCTGCCAAGGGCAGCTACCATCTGCTGCGCTCCGATCTGGAAGCGCTCGGTACTGCCTGTCTGGTGCTGTGGGTGCCTGCTGCGGATCCGCAGCAGGCCGATGCTGTCTGGCTGAAGCAGCACTTTGCAGGGCGGGTCTGGCTGGCGGTAGAGCTGCACGCGGGCAGCGATGATCGTCGCCGTGCCCGGCGGTTGATCGAACTCGCTGCCGCTGCTGGCATACCTGCTGTTGCTGCCGGCGATGTGCACATGCATGTGCGTGGCCGACGTGCGCTGCAGGACACGCTCACCGCAATCCGCACCGGGCAGCGTCTGGGCAGCGTGAGCCGGATCCTTTATCCGAATGGCGAGCGGCATCTGCGCAGCCGTACCGCGCTCGCACGGATCTATCCGGCAGAACTGCTGGGCAATACGCTGGAGATCGCCCGTCGCTGCAGTTTTTCCCTGGATGAACTGCAGTACCAGTATCCACAGGAACTGGTGCCGGCGGGTTATACGCCTGCCAGCTATCTGCGCTCACGCGTACAGACAGGATTACGTGAACGCTGGCCGGCCGGGACGCCTGCGCAGGTCATGCAACTCATCGAGCATGAGCTGAGCCTGATTGAAGAACTCCGTTATGAGGCCTATTTTCTGACCGTCGACGATATCGTGCGCTTCGCCCGTGGTCGCGGCATCCTTTGTCAGGGACGTGGATCGGCTGCGAATTCTGCCGTGTGTTTCTGCCTGGGTATCACGGCAGTCGATCCGGCCCGGATGTCGATGCTCTTCGAACGCTTCATTTCCCGTGAGCGGAACGAGCCGCCGGATATCGATGTGGATTTCGAGCACGAGCGGCGCGAAGAAGTCATCCAGTACATCTATGGCAAATATGGCCGCGACAGG
>JBIJCV010000215.1:0-3980 GCA_044344525.1 Gammaproteobacteria bacterium
ATACGGCCCTGGTGCAGAAAATGGAGTCCCTGCCCTCGCGCCCCGGGAAGCCGGCGAAAGCACCCGCAGCCAGAACTGCCGAACCCACCGCCGACGCGACACCGGAGAATGTTGCGGCACCGGCCCCCTCGGCTGCCGACCAGCGCGCGCTGGACCGGTTCATCACGGCCGCCGGGCTCAAGCCGGAGGCGATTGCCGGTGTACCGGCTGGCGACCTCATGCAGACCAGCGGCAAGCTGCTGCGCCTGATGGTCGGCGGGCTCATGGAATTGCTGCGCGAACGCAGCCACATGAAAGATACCTTCCGCCTGCCGCAGACGGTCATGCAGGCGGCACAGAACAATCCGCTCAAGTTCTCGCCGAACATCGAAGAGGCGCTGCGCTATCTGCTCAACGACCGCAATGAAGGCTCTTATCTCAGCGCCGAGGATGCCGTAAAGGCCGGATTCCGTGACGTCCGGCAACACGAGCAGGCGCTGGTCAAGGCCATGCTGCAGGCAGTCGAGGATTACGTCGATCGTTTCGATCCGGAAGAACTGAAATCCCGTTTCGACAAGGGTCTGAAACGCGGCGGACTGCTGGCCGGCTCGAACAAGGCCAAATACTGGGAACTCTATGAAGAGAGTTACCACGCGCTGACGCAGCGCGATGATGGCGGTCCCCCGCAACTCTTCAGCGAAGAATTTGCCCGCGCCTACACCCAGGAGATGGATGTGGCACGCACAGCCCGCAATCGCTGAGCCCCCCGCCCGCGGCCCCACCTGTCGAGGCAAGCCCGCCAACTCAGGGAAAGTCCCTATCGAATGACAATGATTCTCATTTAGAATAGGTCCCCATGACACTCGATGAGCTCAAGGTCGGACAGCCGGCCACCATAGTCGCCGTCCATGGCCACGGCCCCGTCGTGCAACGACTGATGGCACTCGGCCTGCTGGCCGGATCGCCCATCCAGGTGACCCGCCGGGCTATCGGCGGCGATCCGATCGAGGTTTCGGTCATGGATTACGCGCTCTCGCTGCGTCGCGAAGAGGCGCGGCAAGTAGAGGTTACGGCGGCCACATGAACGACACGGCACCTGCCCCGGTCACGGGGCCGGAAAATGCCACCGGTCCGGTGATCGCCGTTATCGGCAACCCGAATACCGGCAAGAGCACCCTGTTCAATGTCCTGACCGGGCTGCGCCAGAAGACCGCCAACTACCCCGGCGTGACTGTCGAAAGGCATACCGGACGCATCAGCCTCAACAAGCAGAACATCACGCTCGTCGATCTGCCTGGCGCCTACTCGATCGCGGCGCAGTCACCGGATGAAATGGTGGCCATCGATGTACTGCTCGGCCACGTCGAGGATCTGCCCCGGCCGCGCGCCATACTCGCAGTCGTCGATGCGACGAACCTGCGGCGCAACCTGTTTCTCGTCACCCAGCTCGCCGAACTCGGGCTGCCGATGGTGATCGGCCTGAACATGACTGATCTGGCCGCCGCCAAGGGCATCGAGATCGATAGCGCAGCACTCGGCGCCGGTCTGGGTGTACAGGTAGTTGCGCTGTCGGCGGCCCGCAGCACCGGGCTGGATGAACTGCGTGCAGCGCTGGCCCGGGCGATCGATGCGCCATCGCCGCCGCCCCTGCGAGTGCTGCCCACGGTCAACGCAGCGGCGGCAGACCTCTGGCAGCGGCTGCGGGCAGCCGGCTCGCATCTCACCGAATACGAAGTCGAGCGGGCTCTCATCGATGCGCACGGCGCTGCCGAACGCCGCTTCGAACTGAGCGCCGGCGAAACGTTTCACAGCGAAATGCTCGATCTGCGCGCCAGACTCAGCACCGGCAGTTCGCTGGCCGCGATGGAAGCGACGGCGCGCTACGGCCTGATCAACGCACTCATGACCAAGGTGGAACGACGCCAGCCACCGCGCGTAACGCTCAGCGACCGCATCGATCGGGTAACCAACCATCCGGTAATCGGTTCGATACTGTTCCTGCTGGTCATGGCGGCGGTTTTCCAGGCCGTATTCTCCTGGGCCTCACCGCTGATGGATCTGATCGACGGCTGGGCATCCGGCCTCGGCGAACTGGTGCGCAATGCGTTGCCACCCGGCGCACTCTCCAGTCTGCTGGTCGATGGCGTGATCGCCGGTGTCGGCGGCGTGGTGATCTTCCTGCCACAGATCATGATCCTGTTCGCCTTCATCATCGTGCTGGAAGATTCCGGCTACATGCCGCGCGTCGCGTTCATGGTCGACCGCCTGATGCGCTCGGTAGGCCTGTCGGGACAGTCCTTCATCCCGATGCTGTCGAGCTTTGCCTGCGCCGTACCCGGCATCATGGCAACGCGCGTGATACCCGAGCGGCGCGACCGGATCGCCACGATTCTCGCGGCACCCTTCATGACCTGCTCGGCGCGCCTGCCCATCTATGCACTGCTGATCAGCGCCTTCATACCCGACGTGCGTTATCTGGGCGGGCTGATCAACCTGCAGGGGATGGTGCTGCTCGGCCTGTATCTGCTCGGCATCGTTGGCGGCATCCTCACCGCCATGCTGCTGAAGCGCACCGCGCTCAGTGGCCCGACGCCGACCTTCATGATCGAATTACCGCCCTATCGCCTGCCGAACCTGTGGTCGGTGGCGCTTCGGCTCGTCGAACGCGGGCGCATCTTTCTGGTCCGGGCCGGCACTGTCATCTTTGCGGTAGCCGTGCTGGTCTGGGCGCTGGTGTATTTTCCCCGCCCCGCAGAAGTCGCGGCCGCCTATGCAGCAGAACGCAGCGAAATTGCCAGCCTTGCAGCCAGCAGCGAGCGCGACCGGCAACTCCAGCAACTCGACAATCGTCTTGCAAGTGACTATCTGGAACAGAGCTGGCTCGGCCGCGCCGGCCATTTCGTTGCACCGGCTTTCGCACCGCTGGGCTGGGACTGGAAAGTTTCAGCAGCGGTGATTGCCGGATTTCCCGCGCGGGAGGTGGTGATCGCCGTACTGAGCACCATTTACTCGGTCGGCGATCAGGGCGACGCGACAGACAGCGCGCTGCGTGACCAGCTGAAGCGGGCCACATGGCCGGACGGATCACTGGTCTACAGCCTGCCGATGGCAGTCGGCATGTTGATCTTCTATGCGTTCTGCCTGCAGTGCGCGGCAACGATCGCCGTCATCCATCGTGAAACCAACAGCCTGGGCTGGCCGGTTTTTGCCTGGGTTTACATGACCGGACTGGGCTACGTGGGCGCACTGCTCGCCTACCAGCTCGGCAGCTGAGGTGAGTACCATGCCCGAAGTGCAGGAACTCATCGCGATACTGATCGTGGCGATCGTTGCCGCTCGACTGGCCTGGCGCCTGCGAAAAAAGCCGCCCGCCAGCTGCTCGGGCTGTGCCTCGGCGCCAGCGGAAGAAAAAGAAAAAACCGTCCGCTTTTACAAACGCATCGGCTGACAGGTCCCGCAGCGATTATTTTCCCGGCGGCTTGCGCCATACTTTGCGCATGATTGCCCGTCATCCATTGTTTGCCTACGGCTTCCGCCCGTTGTTTTTCTTCTGCGGCCTCTTTGCGCTGCTGGTGATACCTGCCTGGCTGCTGATCTGGCAGAGCGGGATAAAGCCGTTCGCCGGGCTGCCTGCACAGCTTTGGCACGCGCATGAAATGCTGTTCGGTTTCACAGCCGCAGCGATCAGCGGTTTTCTGCTAACGGGCGTACCGAGCTGGACCAGCAACCGCGGCTTCGGCGGTTGGCCGGTTTTCAGCCTCACACTGGCCTGGCTGGCGGGCCGTGCAGCATTTGCTCTCGCACCGTTTTGCAGCCTGCCGGTACTCGCCGTACTGGAACTTGCATTTCTGCCGCTGCTGACGGCACTGATCGCACCGCCGATCATCCGCGAGCGCAACCGGAACATCGCCATGCTGGCGGTAATCACCATACTCTGGGTTGCCGACGCAGTGGTTCTGCTCGGCCTGGCGCTTGCTGATGCGGCTCTGGCCAGCCGTGCG
>JBIJCV010000356.1:0-2591 GCA_044344525.1 Gammaproteobacteria bacterium
TGCTTGCCGCCATGAACGTGGTGCTGTTGCTGCTGACCATCGTTGGCGGACGCATTCTGCCCGCCTTCACCAGCAACGCGCTGCGCCGTACCAACGCCGTCTTTGCCCTGCACAGATACGCATGGCTGGAGACACTGCTGCCGGTTGCGATGATCACGGTGATTATCAGCGACCTCTGGCAACCCGGCGCCGCTCTGCGTGGCGGGCTTGCCCTCGTGGTCGGCATGCTGCACGCCGTGCGGCTCTCGGGCTGGCGCAGCCTGCGTACCCGCGGCGATCCGATGCTGTGGGTACTGCATCTGGCCTACACATGGCTGCCGCTGGGCTTTGCACTGAAAGGCATCGCACTGCTGAGCGATGCAGGATGGGCGCAGTACTGGCAGCATGCCTTCGGCATCGGTGCAATCGCGATGATGATCCTTGCGGTGACCACCCGTACCGCACTCGGCCACACCGGCCGGCCGCTGCTCGTCAGCCGACCGATTGTCGTGGCCTATCTGCTGATCGCACTTGCAGCCGTACTGCGCGTGGCGGGCGATGCACTGTGGCCGGGACACTATCCCCGCGTGCTGCTGGCTGCCGGTACCAGCTGGGCGTTTGCCTTCCTGATCTTCGTCATCGTGTACGGCCCGATCCTGGCGACGCCCCGCGCGGACGGCAAGCCGGGCTGACTGCGGAAAATACCTAGAAAACAAGGCAGGAATTGCCACGCCCACACCCCTCCACAGGTATTTTTCAGCCATTTGTAGGTACAAATCGCTATGCACAGCGCAGACGCAGGCGCGCCTAATAGCCGCAGCGAGATATTTCCAGCAAAGGAGTGAATACAGTGTCAGTTACACGTACTACGACTTCAGCAAAGCGGCTTGGGCTGGGCGTTCTGTCCGCACTCGCCAGCAGCATGCTGATCATGCCGGCGGCATCATTCGCCGGTGATCTGGGTACTGATGTCGCCCAGGCATTCAAGGATGGCAAGGCCAACGTTGCGTTCCGCTATCGCTATGAGAACGTCGATCAGGACAACTTCGACAAGGACGCCAACGCATCGACCCTGCGTTCACGCATCTCCTTCCAGACCGCCGCCTGGCAGGATCTGACCCTGATGCTGGAACTCGATGACATCCGTTCGCTGGGTGACGAAAGCTACAACAGCACCCGCAACGGCAATACCGACCGGCCAACGGTCCTTGATCCGGTCGCGACGGATCTCAACGTCGCCGCGCTCAAGTACATGGGCATCGCGAATACCGAAATCATCATCGGTCGGCAGAAGATCTCGCGTGGCAATGAGCGCTTCGTGGGTCCGGTCGGCTGGCGCCAGAACGAACAGACCTACGATGCGGGATCTGTCAACTACAAGTTCAGCGACAAGCTGCAGGCCTACTACGCCTATGTGCGTCAGGTGAATCGCGTGGTTGGTCCGGACAATGGCACCCCGCCCGCCGACTACAATGGCAACACTCATCTGGCTGATGTGAGCTATGCCTTCAGCCCGGCCGCCAAGCTGACCGCTTACGGCTACTTCCTCGACTTCGATGAAGCACTGGCCGCATCCAGCCAGACCCTCGGTCTGCGTCTGGCCGGCGATATCAAGCTGAATGAGCAGTGGGCAGTTCCCTATGCGGCCGAATGGGCCACGCAGGACGACTATGGCGACAATCCCAACAGCTACAGCGCCGACTATTACCTGGCCGAGGCTGGCGTACGCTGGCAGAAGATCACCGCCAAGCTGTCATACGAAGTGCTGGAAGGCGGCACCGTTGCCAACCACCAGTTCCAGACGCCGCTGGCGACACTGCATGCCTTCCAGGGCTGGGCTGACCAGTTCACGTCGACCCCGACCGGCGGTATCGAAGACACCTTCCTGACGGTGGACTTCCCGGTACTCGGTGCCAACCTCAAGGTCCGCTACGACGAATATCAGTCTGAAACGGGTTCTGTGGACTACGGCAACGAACTGGGTGTCTGGCTGACCTATCCGGTCGGCACGAACTACTCTGTAGCCGTGAAGTACGCTGCCTTTGACGCCGACAACGAAGCCCCCAGCTACGTTGACGTCGACAAGTTCTGGGTCATGCTCTCCGCCAACTTCTGATCCTGAGCGAAACGTGCAAAAAAGGCGCAGGTAGCCTCCCCCGCTACCTGCGCCTTTTCTTTATCTGCCAGACACACCAGAGGATGCCTGGCGAACAGGACGTTCAAAGCCCCTGTGCCGGTAGGAGCGCCTTTCCCAAATTTCAATCAATCAGCGTGGAGTTTCACTTGCATACAAGCAACCTGGCCATCGGGACAATCTGTGCGTCCGCCTCCTAAGCGGAAGGTCCCAGGTTCGAATCCTGGTCGGGGCGCCAAGGGTCCATAAAAAACCCCGCACATGGCGGGGTTTTTCGTGCGCGAAGTGTTGCCCAGGCTTCAGGTCGTGCGCCGCCGACTCAGACCGAGCACCCCCAGCGCAGAGCCGAACAGCCAGACAGCAGCGGGAACCGGTACGACGCCAATCAGGAATTCCTGTACGTCGCGCTCCTGGAACGCGGGATTCGGCGTCACGACGCGCATGACACCGGACCAATCGAAGGAATCATGCGTGGTAT
>JBIJCV010000330.1:0-2773 GCA_044344525.1 Gammaproteobacteria bacterium
CGTAGTTACCGGGATCTTGGGCCGCGATCTAACTGCAAAGCCAGCCTGCCTGACTGTACTTCGCGAGGGTTGCCGCAGTAGATGCACTGTTGAATTTGCCAACCGCTCCGGCCTGGATGTCGGCATATGTGCGGATGTCTGCGGTCCAGGTGACCGGCGGATTGACTTCGCTGTTCCGTGAATCGCACAAGCCCAGTATCGCCTGGGTGTCGATCGTCAGCGCATAAAACCCGGCATAGACACCACCACGACCGATGGAATTCGCAACATTGTTGAAAGTGACAGAGGCAGCATTCGCAGTTGCAGAACCGAGGACAATCGTCACTGCAAGCAAGTGGCGCAAGATCGTTATCTTGTTCTTCATTGAGATGCTTCCCCGTTTAACGCTGAATTGTTCTTTTCGATCGACTCGTCAGGGACTGCGAACCCGGACCCCTTCGCGTCAATCTTTGGTTACGCTTCCTGGTCCTGGCCGTCAACACATTATCGGCACACGGTTTTTCTGTGCTCCTGCACGACCTTGTGACCTTGCTGCCCTGACTCTTTGTGCAAACTGCAAACATGCAGAACGTCGGAGTGTTGTGCATTACATCACGCAAGGGCTATGTGGCCCTGGATGTGCAGAGGCATTGATCGCCACCCGGCCAGCCACGGGCTAGAGGATCGGTTCGCCCAGGCGTTCGCCCCGCTCATACACCACATGGGCCCGGCCCACGATCAGCGGATCCAGTTGGCCGATGCGCTGGATGTTCTTGCGCGTGTAGGGCAGCTTGTGCAGCACGTAGCGCATGGCGTTCAGCCGGGCGCGCTTTTTGCAGTCGGACTTGATCACCGTCCAGGGTGCGTCCGCCGTATCGGTGTGCATGAACATGGCTTCCTTCGAGCGGGTGTACTCGTCCCACTTGTCCAGCGAGGCCACGTCCACCGGGCTCAGTTTCCATTGCTTCAGCGGATGTACCTCCCGCTCGCGAAACCGCCGGCGCTGTTCCTTGCGGCTCACGGAGAACCAGAACTTGATCAGGTGGATGCCGTTGCGCACCAGCATGCGCTCGAACTCCGGGCACTGGCGCATGAACTCCAGGTATTCGTCGTTGGTGCAGAAGCCCATCACCCGCTCCACCCCCGCCCGGTTGTACCAGGAGCGGTCGAACAGCACGATCTCGCCGGCCGTGGGCAGGTTGTGCGTATAGCGCTGGAAGAACCACTGTCCCCGCTCGACGTCGCTGGGCTTCTCCAGCGCTGCCACCCGTGCGCCGCGCGGGTTGAGATGTTCCATGAAGCGTTTGATGGCACCCCCCTTGCCGGCCGCATCGCGGCCCTCGAAGAGGATCACCACTTTCTGCCCGGTGTCCTTCACCCAGGCTTGCAGCTTCAGCAGCTCCACCTGCAGGCGGTATTTCTCCTGCTCGTAGTGCTTGCGCAGCATGAGGTGGCGGTAGGGGTACGCGCCGCTGCGCCAGTCCTCGGCCAGCTCGTCGTCCGGCCCGGCCCGCATGCGGTCGGAAAGATCCGTGCGCCGCAGGAGCGCCTTGCGCAGTGCCGCTGCATCGTCCGGCGAGGCTCCCGCCATGAGAGCCTCGATGGCGCCCATGACGCGGTCGGTCTCCCCCGGCTGAACCCCCGCCAGCAGGTCCATGGCCGCGCCGGCCGTGGACTCCCGGGCACCCTCGATGGCGGCATCCACCGCCTCGCGGCGCAGCCCTTCGGGCGAAGCATCCGGCGCCACGTCACCCAGTGCCACCAGGCGCGGGCCGCTGGTGCGGGAACGAGGGGTGTCGGGATTCTGCTTATCGCTCATGGGTCCTCCGGGCAGGTGAGGCAGGCACCCGCGATTATCGGCTGGTTGATGTGTCAGAGCCTGGATCGCGGGCAGCAGGCGAATAGGACGTTCAAAGCCCCTGTTGCCGGCAGTGTAGCCGTGCGGCGCGATGCTGACGACCGGTGATAACGCGAGCCGAAGAATACCGCAGCTGGTTGCACTGCGGGAAATGCAGGCGTGAGGGTGGGTTTCTCGCACTGCACGAGGCCGCAGGCGCAGGCGTACCTCCCGCACCTGCAGCCGGTGTTCCAGGTGCGCCAGAATCTTCCCGATCACCGCCGGATCCTCCACGCTGGCGATGATCCGCACCTTGCCCGCCGCAGCACTCGCAGCTCTCGAGCGGCCCGTA
Organism: Gammaproteobacteria bacterium; assembly: GCA_044344525.1. Taxonomy (GTDB): domain Bacteria; phylum Pseudomonadota; class Gammaproteobacteria; order Steroidobacterales; genus SHZI01. The sequence goes on from JBIJCV010000330.1 coordinate 2,169, forward strand.
TATCGGGCGTGAACGCCGGGTTTGGTCCTGTTTGTTTCAGCCTTCTATATGTGGTTATGCGCCATTCCCCTGCCTCGGCTTCTTGTGGCACCCTTAGCAACAGTTCGGAGGTTCGCCAATGTCAACGCCCAAGGAAGATCTGACCCGGCTTATTCAGCAGCAGCCGGAGGACAGCACTCGGGAGGAAATCGTTCGCGAGTTGGCGTTTCATACCATGGTTGAACGTGGGCTGGCAGATGCCGACGCGAAGCGGTCAATTTCCAACGACGAGATGGGCCGGCGTATTCGCTCGTGGCAACAATAACCTGGACTCTAGAAGCAGAGCGCTGGCTCCAGGACATCCACGAATACATCGCCGCCGATAGCCCGCAGGCGGCAGCGCGGACGGTTCACGGCATCTATGAACGGGCCCAGTTGCTCCGGGAGTTCCCGGAGATCGGGCACCGCTACTGGGCTTCTTCGAGGAATGTTCGCATTCTCTTGTATGGCCACTACCGCATCACCTACCTGATCGCTGATGACGGCAGTATCACGATACTCGGCGTCTTCCATGGCGCACTTGATCTCACAAGGTATGAACTCTGAATGGCACATAACCAATCGAT